>WJIX01000048.1 GCA_014730075.1 bacterium
GATTCGGGGTGTTAGAGGGGGCGCATCCATTCCTGGTGCTTACTGCGGTGGTATGGTTCTCGGTGGCAGTTTCGGCCTTCATAGACAATGTGCCCTATATCGCCGCCATGTTTCCGGTGGTCCACGGAATGGCGGGGAACCTGCAAATTCCGCACGAGATGCTCTTTCTGGGTGTGCTGATCGGCTCCTGCGTGGGGGGGAATATCACCCCCATAGGGGCGGCCGCCAACCTGACGGCCATCGGCATCCTCAGGAGGGAGGGCAGGCCGGTATCTTTCGGTTCTTTCGTCAGGATAGGGCTTCCCTTCACCCTGGCGGCAACTACAGCTTCCTATCTGCTGCTCTATCTGTTATACAGGCCGTAAGCTGGAAATTTTCTTCGAGGATGGGGGGAATATGAAAAGAGAGGAAAAGGCGGTCAGTTTCTTCAACCGGGGTTTCAACTGTGCCCAGTCGGTAGTGCTGGCCCACGCGGACCTTCTGGATACCTGTGAAAGTGAGTTGAGTGGTTTCGCCGCCGGTTTCGGGGCGGGTATGGGTATGGTTCAAAGCGTCTGTGGGGCGGTCAGCGGAGCGGTAATGGTGATTGGTTCTCTTCTTTACAGGGAAGAGGATAGGGCTTCTTCCAAGCAGCTGGTTTATTCGAGGGTAAACAGGCTGATCAGCAGGTTCGGTGAGGAGTTCCGGTGCCTTGAATGTATCGACCTGATCGGGATAGATATAAGCACCCCGGAGGGTATGTCCAGGGCTGAAGAGGAGGGAGTGTTCAGGGACAGGTGCGAGAAGTATGTTGCCGGGGCCTGCCGGATACTGGATGAAATTATCTGACAGGGAGGGGGAAATGGATATCCTGCGGGAGATCATAATAAGAGATTTCAGAATAAAAGAGTACCAGTCCCTGATCGATATGTGGTCCGCCTCTGGCCTTCCCTTCAAACCCCTGGGCCGGGACAGCAGGAAGAAGCTGGAGTCGGAGCTCTCCGCAGAGCAGGCTCGCCTGCTGGTCGCTGAGCTCGAAGGGAAGCTGGCCGGCTCTGTACTGGTCACTCATGACGGGAGGAAGGGCTGGATCAACAGGCTGGCCGTTTTTCCCCCCCTCAGGAGGAAGGGTATAGCCGGGAGGCTAATCGCCGAGGCGCAGAAGGTGCTGGAGCAGGCCGGCATCGAGATAACCGCCGCCCTTATAGAAGGGGAGAATCCGGAGTCCAGGAACCTGTTCAGAAAAATGGGATTCCGGGAGCACAGGGATATCGTCTATTTCTCAAGTAGAAAGCACCCCGATGTATAGGGCAGTTAATCTTAACACTTGACCGCTTCGCAGAATCGGCTAATCTGTCTGTATGAAGCTGATTCAGATATAGAGGACAGGGTGGGACTATGAAGATAAGTACGACCGGACAGATGAGAGATATGGACAGGAGGGCGATAGAGGAGTACGGCATCAGCGATGAGCTCCTGATGGAGAACGCCAGCCTGGCATCTTTTCATGTAATATCCTCCAGGATAGGTGTGGAGGGCAGAAAGTTCGTTTTTTTCTGCGGCCCCGGTAATAACGGGGGGGATGGCCTGGCGCTGGCCAGAAAGGTTCATTCCGAGGGAGGAGAGGTAACAGTATTCCTGACAGGAAATCCCGATAAATACGGGGGTGCCGCAGGAAAGAACTTCGAGATAGCCTCCGGCCTGCCCATCGATATCTTCGGGCCGGATGATATCGACAGGGCGGCCGAAGAATTAAGTGGCTGCCACGTAGTGGTGGACGCCCTGTTCGGAACCGGTATCACCAGGGAGGTGGAAGGGAGGTTCGCGGAGATAATCGATGATATCAACAGCGCAGGTAAATGTACGGTGAGCGTGGACATCCCCTCCGGTATCAACGGTGACAGCGCGCAGGTAATGGGCACGGCGGTAAGGGCTGATTTCACAATTACATTCGGCCTGCCCAAGACAGGCAATATTCTTTACCCCGGGTTCGATTACTGTGGCGAATTGTACGTTACCCATATATCATTCCCGCCGGAGCTCTACAGAAGGGATGATATCATGCTGGAGGCGGCCGAACCCGAGCCTCTCCCGGCCAGGGACGGAGCCGGCCACAAGGGGAGCTTCGGGCAGGTACTGTTTGTGGCAGGTGCCAGAGGTTACTACGGCGCTCCATATTTCTCGGCGCTATCGTTCCTGAAGGCGGGAGGCGGTTACTCCCGGCTGGCCACTCCAATTTCGGCCGCTCAGGGAATAGCATCGGAAGGAAAGGAGATCGTTTTCATCCCGCTTCCGGAGACCGATAACGGGAGCCTGAGTATCAGGAGCGCTGAGAGAATCCTCGAGATAGCCGGCGGGATGGATATGGTAGTGGTGGGACCCGGCCTTTCTCTGGATGAGGAAACCGGAAAGCTGGTCCGCCTGCTGATAGAAGAGATAGAATGCCCCCTCCTGATAGATGGAGACGGGATCACCGCCGCGGCCCAGGAACCGGAGGTTGTTATAAAAAGAAAAGGAAAAACGGTGCTGACACCCCATCCCGGCGAAATGTCCAGAATATGCGGCAGGAGCATACCTGAGATCGGCGCAGACAGCGTGGGGATACTGCGTGAGCAGGCCGCCCGGCTTAACGCCGTTATCGTCCTGAAGGGTGCCCATACCCTGACCGGCTGCCCAGATGGCAGGGTCTATGTGAATATGAGCGGTAATGCCGGTATGGCCAGCGCAGGTTCGGGGGATGTGCTTACCGGGTGCATATCAGCTATGCACGGACTGGGCCTGCCGCTGGAGCAGGCGGTGGTAAACGGAGTGTTCATGCACGGTTTAGCGGGTGACCTGGCCGCGGAGCAGATAGGCCGGGATGGAATCACCGCCGGAGATATAATGGAGTTTCTGCCCCTGGCCATCAGAAGCTTCAGGGATAACAGGGCGGAGATACTCAAGGACTGCTACCATACTATTTTCAGGATTTAATCGAACGGGAAGGAACAACATCTTCCCGGATAACCGGCAAGGAGTACAATTGCAGAGAATGATTCTGACCGGGGAGCCCTTTCTCTCCGACTACTTCAGGAAAACAGTCTCCAGAAACCGTTTCCAGGTGATAGATACTCCCGGAGCCAGAGAAATGCTAGGGCGGGGAGACTACCTCCTGATCGGAGAGGAGGAAGCGGCAGCAAGGCTTAATGAAGAGGGGAACACCCTTCTGTATACAGTATCGGAGAGCGGAATCGAGTGGATAGATCGCTCTCTGGATAATACCCCCCTGATTTCCCGGCTGGATATATTCAAGGACAAGACAAAGTTCAGGGAACTGACCTCCGGTCTTTACCCCGGACTGTTCTACCGCGAGGTGACCCTGGCTGAACTGGACCGGCTGGATATAGATGAGCTGCCACTTCCGGCCGTGATCAAGCCGGCGGTAGGGTTTTTCAGCCTCGGTGTCAATACGGTAAGAGAAAGGGAGGAATGGCGGCGCACCATCCGGTCGATCAGAGAGCAGGCGGCAGCCCACGGAGAGTTATACCCTGACAGGGTCCTCGATACATCCAGGTTGATTATCGAGGAGTATATCGAGGGTGAGGAATATGCTTTGGATGTGTATGCCGACGGCGAAGGCAGACCTGTGGTGGTAGGGATCCTGAAGCATCTCTTCGGCTCTGAGGAGGATGTGAGCGACAGGGTATACATCACCTCCGGAGATATCATCGAGGATAAGCTCGAGCTGCTGACCGGTTTCGCGGAGAGAATAACCGCGCTGGCCGGTTTAAGGAACTTCCCCTTTCACGCTGAAGTCCGTATAGATAGCGGGGGAAGTCCGGTTCCGATAGAGATCAATCCCCTGAGATTCGGCGCATGGTGTACAACCGCGGACCTTACCGGTTATGCATTCGGAATTAACCCCTATGAACAGTATTTCTATCAGAAACGGCCGGACTGGCCGGCTATTCTGTCCTCAGGTAACGGAAGGATCTACAGCCTGGTAGCTTTGAATAACACCACCGGAATGAGCGGCGACAGTATAAGAGATTTTGATTATGACAGACTGGCTGAACAGTTTGAGAAGGTCCTGGAAGTAAGAAAGTGGGATTACCGTCAGAATCCCCTGTTCGGATTCCTGCTGACCGAGACCAGAAGGGATAATATCCCGGAGCTGGAGGATATCCTCCGCTCCGATCTCAGTGAGTTCGTGATACAATAGCGTGGCAAGTACGGGCAGGAACTGTCTGTACCTGTTGGACAGGAGGTATAAATGGATAAACGGATAAAGCCCGATGAAAAATATTTCACTAAATGTATTATGGTCCTTACCACCGTAACGGCGATAATAATAGTGGCAGCGGCCATAATAACCCTGATCATTCACCTTGCCGGAGGCAATCCCCTGGCCATACCAATTATCTGGATTGTGGCTGTTTCTGCGATAGTACTTATATGGATAATTTCCTTACCATTGATCCGGTTGTGGATCAAGAACCTGAGCTACGTTATAAATGACGATAGAATAACAATATACAAGGGAATACTGACCAAGAAGGAACAGAATATTCCTTTCCGGGCGGTAACAGATTTTGCACTTAACCGGGGCCTGTACGACCGGATGCTCGGTATCGGCTCGGTGCTGGTACAGACCGCCGGGCAGTCCCAGACTGCCAGCGGGTATGAAGGATACCTGGCAGGGCTCCTTGATTACCAGACGCTCTATGATGACCTTCGGGAAAAACTGAGGAAGATTCATTCTTCGGGGGCAACCTCGGTGGAGCCGGACGCGGAGAAGAGCGGGGCGGTACTGGAGGAGATATTAGGGGAACTGAGAAAGATAAGC
>WJIX01000049.1 GCA_014730075.1 bacterium
CCCCGTGAAGGGTATCCACGACAACGCTGCGCTCTGTTTCCGGTACCGGGACTTCCTTCTCTGCTGCCGGAAGACCTCCGGCCGCAATTAGTATCAGCACAGCGGGGATAAGTGCAATAGAGCGCTTAATCCACCTGCGGATGATGGATGAGAATAACATATCGTACCTCCCTGATTCTCTTGCCATAACTTTTATAAACCGCTCCTGCCAATTAATCAGGCAGTATTTAATCATACCGGTGTTCATAATACAATAGAAAACTGGCATCAGGCGGAAACGATTGGAACGGGGGATGAAATAAAAGCGCCACGGGATTTCACTGTTATCTTAAAAACCCGTGGCACTTCCAACAATCGATGCGGGTTGTCGGGACTCTTTCCGGCCGCCCTCTTATCTGGGCAACCTCCCTTTTCATTCTCTCCCGTGTGCCCGCTCAATCTATATATAATTTTACAGCAGATCAGGTTTTTTGTCAATAGCATCAGAAAGCCCGGCCCTGAACAAACGATCGTTCCCTTCCAAAATTACTTGATAAAAACAGGCACCGAATGTAGTTTTTATAAATCAGGGATAATAGTGAGAAGCCGTTTCTGAAAGGAGAATTAAATGAAAAGAACCTTTATTCCGCTCCCGGGTGGAATAATCATTCATGCATTTATTCAACCGGCCTACGGCTGCCGGTCTGATGAGAAGCAACGTCCCGGCAGGGCCGCTCGCCGAGAAATATCTCTTTGAACCGGTTTAGAATGAAGAGGGAGAACTGACCGGCAGAGTGGAAATTATCAAACCTGTGATCGCAGATTAATGACTGAAAGATTTCTGAAACGAAAGGAAGAGAAATGAGACGAACAGCAATGCTTCTGGTACTGCTTTCCATTGTTACCGCGCTGTCCTGTTCAGAGCAGGTAAGCACTAATGGGAACGGCAACCCACTTCTTGCCGAATTCGATACCCCCTTCGGGGTCCCCCCATTCGACAGGATAGAGACGGAGCACTACATGCCCGCATTCGAGCAGGGGATGAAGGAACATCAGAAAGAGATAATGGATATCGCAAGCAACAGTGATGACCCCACATTCGAGAATACAGTGGAAGCGATGGACCGGAGCGGCGGGTTGCTGGCTCAGACCAGCAATATATTCTTCGGGCTCAATTCCGCCAGGACTGACGAGAAGATGCAGGCAATCGCCAGAGAGGTAGCCCCGATGTTATCTGAGCACCGGGACAATATCATGCTGAACGAGGAGCTGTTCGGAAGGATAAAATCAGTATATCAGAATCGTGACAGGTTCGAGCTGGACCAGGAGCAGTCGAAACTGCTGGAGGAGTATTACAAGGATTTCGTCCGCGGCGGTGCCGACCTGAACGAAAAGAAGAAAGAGCGTCTTCGCGAGATTAACAAGGAGCTTTCCGGTCTGACCGTTCAGTTCGGAGAGAATGTCCTTAAGGAAGTCAACAGGTACGAACTGATAATCGAAGATTCCGAAGACCTGGCCGGCCTTCCCGAGAATGTAATCGAGACTGCCGCTGAAGAAGCTGCCGGGAGAGATTATGACGGCAAATGGGTATTCACCCTGAGCAAGCCGAGCATGCTCCCATTCCTCCAGTACTCGGAACGCAGGGATCTGAGAGAACAGATCTACAAAGCCTACCTTCACAAGGGCGACAATGATGACGATCTGGACAACAAGGGAATCATAAACAGGATAGTAAACCTGCGGCTTGAGAAAGCGAAGGTTCTCGGCTACCCGACTCATGCTGATTTTGTGCTGGAAGAGAGGATGGCTGAAAAGCCTGCCAATGTACATGAACTGCTGAATGAGCTCTGGGAACCGGCTCTTCAGAAGGCGAAGGAAGAAGCAGCCATGATGCAGGAGATGATCGATGATGAGGGCGGAGATTTCGAGCTGCAGGGATGGGACTGGTGGTATTACGCCGAAAAGATAAGGAAGAAGAAGTATGCCCTGGACGAAGAGATGCTCAAGCCTTATTTCAAGCTGGATAATGTTATGAAAGGCGCCTTCGATGTCGCAAACAAGCTCTATGGCATAACCATCGAGGAGAGATCCGATCTTCCCAAATACCATGAGGATGTGAGAACCTTCGAGGTCCGGGAATCGGACGGGTCCCACATAGGCATTTTTTATACTGATTACTTCCCCAGGGAAAGCAAGCGCGGTGGAGCATGGATGGGCAATTACAGGGAACAGTACTATATCGGGGGGCGGGAAGTAAGCCCGGTGGTTGTCAATGTAGGCAATTTTTCCAAACCGACCGGCAGCAAACCCTCCCTCCTGAGCTGGGACAATGTACTGACCCTGTTCCATGAATTCGGTCACGGCCTGCACGGGCTGCTTACCGACTGTCACTACCGCAAGCTCTCCGGCACCAATGTGGCTACCGACTTTGTGGAACTGCCCTCTCAGATCATGGAGAACTGGGCGGAAGAGCCGGAAGTGATCAAAATGTTCGCCAAACACTACCAGACCGGGGAGACCATCCCTGATGAGCTGATTGAAAAGATAGAGAAATCGAGCAAGTTCAACCAGGGATTCGCCCTCACTGAGTACCTGGCTGCATCTATCCTGGATATGCACTGGCACTCCATCACCGAAAAGAAGGATTTCGACGTTAACAGCTTCGAGAAGAAGGTGCTCGATGATATCGGCCTGATCCCAGAGATTGCTTCCAGGTACAGGAGCACCTATTTCAGGCATATCTTCGCCGGGGGTTACTCGGCCGGTTACTACAGTTATATCTGGTCTGAGGTCCTGGATGCCGATGCTTTCGAGGCATTCAAGGAAAAATCTCTTTTCGACAGCAGGACTGCAAGTTCATTCAGAAACAATATTCTGAGCCGCGGCGGAACCGAGGATCCCATGGTTCTGTACAAGCGTTTCAGGGGTTCGGAACCTGAAATTGAACCACTGCTCAGAAGCAGGGGGCTGATATAGTACCATGCGCCGGGCTGAAGTTAAAAGAGCCGCGTGGTCAGCAGTTCTTTCGATCATCCTGCTGGCCTCCATGATGATAAACTGGCGTGGGCCTCATGCCCGGAAACCGGAAAAGGTCCGCGCCAGAGATATCGGGATATCTGTGGGCAAGTTCCCGACCGGCGGACTTAACGCCATCACCGACGTGACCGGGGTTAAAGTAGGCCAAAGGACAATAATTGAGGGGGACAGTATAAGGACCGGGGTGACGGCAATACTTCCACACCCAGGCAATATATATTCGGATAAGGTCCCTGCCGCAATTTTCGTGGGCAATGGATTCGGAAAGCTGTCCGGAATCTCGCAGGTTGATGAGCTTGGCAATATTGAAACCCCTATCATTCTCACCAACACTCTCAGCGTGGGAACCGGAATAACCGCGGCGGTCAGATACACCCTTACCCTTCCGGGCAACCATGAGGTGAGGACAGTTAATCCGGTGGTCGGAGAGACCAATGACGGATACCTTAACGATATCCGCGAGCTGAGGGTAAGCCAGCAGGATGTAATCGAGGCAATAAGGAGCGCTTCCGGAGGTGAAGTTGAGGAAGGGTGCGTGGGTGCCGGGACCGGGACCATCGCATTCGGTTTCAAGGGGGGTATCGGCACATCATCCAGAGTTGTTTCGATAAGCGGAGGGGACAAATACAAGGTAGGGGTACTGGTTCAGACCAATTATTCAGGGCGGCTGAGAATCGACGGCGTGGAGATCAATATTGATCCTTCCGCCCCTGCCGAAGGGAGAGAAAATGAAGGATCCTGCATGATAATAATCGCCACCGATGCCCCCCTCTCACCCCGTAACCTCAAGCGCCTTGCCGCCAGGAGCTTATTCGGGCTGGCCCGGACGGGTTCCTTTATGAGCAACGGATCCGGCGACTATGCCATCGCCTTCAGCACCGCCTATACTATTCCGGATGGAAGCAGATATTTCAAGCCGCCCGCCCTGCTTTCAAACAGAAGCATGAGCATTCTTTTCGAAGCGGTTATCGAAGCGGTGGAAGAGAGCGTTTACAATTCTCTCTTCATGGCTGAGAGTATGCGGGGGTACAGGGGCAGAATGATAAGAGCAATCCCCGTAGACCAGGTAATAAGTATACTAAATAAAAGAGGGCAGCGGGCAGGCAGCGCAAACTAGCCTGAGCAAAGAGAGACAGCCTTTCTTATCAGGATCTCCATGGTGTCGAATACCGGTATCCCGGCGCTTCTCCGGTCTATGACCAGGGGGAGTTCGGAACAGCCGATTATTACAGCTTCGGCGCCCATATCTCTTAGTATATCGAGCGCTTCAACAGCTTTTTCCCTTCCTGCAGTTATTCGGCCCGCTTTCAGCTCACCATATATGGCTCCCATTACCAGAGATTCCTGCAGATCATCAGGAAGGGTCAGAATATGGTATCCATCCAGCAGAGGCTGAAAGAGATTGGACCTGAGGGTGCCGGTGGTTGCCATCAAGCCCAACCTGCAACCATCCGGGCAATCTTCCTTGATCGCTTCCGCGGTTTCCTCCAAAGCGCTGAGAATGTCAGTCTCGATATCCCGCCTTAGACTGTCAATATAGTAATGAGCGGATACGCATGCCATAACTATCAGCTCCGAGCCGGCCCCCTCCAGGATCCGGGCCGAATCCAGGAGAGCTGGGTACGGATCTTCCCCCCTGCCCAGGATAGCTTCTGTCCTGTCGGGCACCCCGGGATTGCAATACAGCACGGCCCTTATATGCTCCTGGTCATTTTCAGCAGGGGTCGACTCAACCAGCCGCCGGTAGAAGGAGGCTCCGGCCATTGCGCCCATGCCGCCCATTATGCCAAGAGTCTTTTTTGATCCTTTATCCGACATAGTGGTAATCCTGACTGGTGCGTGATATTTTGGCCTAAGCTAATTCCCTGTTATCCTGTTAGAGAATAGCATCTTATGATAATATTTCAATAGAAAAAGAACCCGGGCTGGTTAGAACTGTTCGGTGGTTTCCCTCTCGCTGCATACTGACTTTCCGGCTGGATCACTGCAAGCCAACACGCTGATAAACATGATAATCGAAGCTGCCATTAGAAGCACCCCAAGAATCAGAAATGAAATATCAAAACCGTATTTTGTTGCCAGGTATCCTATTATCGCGGATATTGGGCTCCCTATGAGGATGGTAAAGGATCGATAGAATCCAAGCTTCCCTCCCCTTCCCCTTACCTGCCAGAAATGCATCAGGTATGAATTAGCAACCAGGAAAACGCTGGTTCCCAGTGAGATGAACATGGCTGCCGCGCACAGGGCCGGAAAAGACTCTACTATCACCAGCGCTATCAGTCCGGCGGAGGTCAGAAAAAGTAAAATAGTCATTATTCCCCTCTTATTGTGCCTGTCCGAGAGTATCCCCACCGCCGGTTTGATTACAATGCCACCGAGAGAGAGCAGCGAAAAACAGATCCCCGCCTGCAGGTGGCTAAGGCCCTTGCTCTCGATCATATAGGTTGGGAAAAATGATGTGGTGCCTATCCACGAGAAAACCAGTATCAGGTTGATCAGGAAAAATAGCTGGGTAGTCCTCTGTTTCAGGACACTGACTCCGTCAAGGAATCTATCCCTGAAAGATACCTCCGGTGGCAATACGGTTGATTCACTGGCGAGCCTTCTGAACAGAAAAGCAATGACAATTGTTATCAGGGCCAGCCCCACAAAAATACTCCTCCAGTGAAAGCTGGCAGCAAGTATAGGGATGACTATGGGGACTATCCCGGTCAGGGATCCCGAGCTGGCCTGTATCCCGAAGGCCCTGCCCCGGTCTTCCCTGAAAAGGTCTGAGAGCATGGAGATACTGGCAGTCATGAAAAATCCAGTCCCTATACCAAGGATAATAATGAATACAAAGAAGAGAAAGAAATTGGTAGTCAGGCCGAGAAACAGGAAAGCCAGGCCGAAGGTAAGCAGAGAGAAGAATATGGTAGTCTTCCTGCCCCTGATATCAGACCAGACACCGGATGGAAATTGCATAATCCCGTAGGAGAGCCACATTCCGGTGAGCGCAATCCCTGCAAGGGCATGATCTATTCCGAAGCTCTCTTCTATATTGACCAGCAGGGTCGAAACGGTAAGGCGGGTAGATAGAAGAAGAAACCATCCCGTGGATGAAAAGAAAAGCGCAATATTTTTATCATTCATTCGTTTCAAAATTCCTGCTTTCCATGCCACCTAAACAGCTTCCAACCTTTCAGGATTGAATAATATAATATAATAGCAGAATATCAAATTTTTAATACAATGCCGTCTTTCAAAGCGCTCCCGGCAAATAACCCAATAGATCATCAACTAATTTTTTTTTATTCTTGACTTTGAACTGTATTGTTATAGGTTATTGCCGAAAATAAACCCGGCCCGGCAAAAGTCGGGGCGGTTTCTTTCCTGAACCACGCTATTGGAGGCGAGAAATGAACAATAGCACCTTCCGCTCACTCGGTTCAATCCTGGACGAAGATGATATCACAAAATTAAAGAAAATTGAGAATCCGGAGGTTCATCGCTTCATCGATGAATATATCCGATTATGCAACCCCGAGAAGGTGACAGTCTACACCGATTCAGAAGAAGACCTCCAGAAGACAAGAGATTTAGCTATTGAATATCATGAAGAAGCCGAGCTGAAAGTGAAGGGGCACACCATACATTTCGACGGCTATTATGACCAGGCCAGGGATAAGGAGAAAACCAGGTTCCTGCTTCCCCGCGGAGAGGATCTGGGGCCCGAGTTTAATACTATCGACCGTGAAGAGGGCACCCGTGAAATTAGAGATATCATGCGTGGAATTATGAAAGGCCACCACCTCCATATCAAATTCTACTGCCTCGGACCTACCGGCTCCCCCTTTTCCATCCCCTGTGTCCAGCTGACCGACTCAGCCTATGTAGCCCACAGCGAGGATATTCTCTACCGGCAGGGCTACAGTGAATTCCTGAAGCTTAAACCGAAAGACCCTTTCTTCAAATTCGTGCACTCCGAGGGAGAGCTTGAGAAGGCAGGGCTCGGACTGATGGTCAGCAGTAATATCAGCGACAGAAGAATATATATCGACCTTGAGGATGAGTTGGTGTACACCGCTAACACCCAGTATGCCGGAAATACCATAGGCCTGAAGAAGCTGGCCATGCGCCTGGCTATCCACAGGGCTTCCAGAGAGGGGTGGCTCACCGAGCATATGCTGGTTATGGGAGTAAACGGCGCTGGAGGCAGAAAGACATACCTGACCGGAGCCTTCCCCTCCATGTGCGGCAAGACATCCACTGCCATGGTGGAAGGAGAGAATATAGTCGGTGACGATATCGCGTATCTTAAAAATATCGGGGGAGAAACGAGGGCTGTGAATGTGGAGGCCGGGATATTCGGTATCATAGACGGCATTAATCCCGACGAAGACACCATTCAGTGGGAAGCTATTACCTCTCCCCAGGAGATAATATTCACAAACCAGCTGGTTACCGAAGATGGTGAGAATTACTGGAACGGAAAGCCGGGAGAG
Organism: bacterium; assembly: GCA_014730075.1. Taxonomy (GTDB): domain Bacteria; phylum Krumholzibacteriota; class Krumholzibacteriia; order Krumholzibacteriales; family WJIX01; genus WJIX01. The sequence goes on from WJIX01000049.1 coordinate 7,503, forward strand.
GTTCCCTCTGAGGGGCACAATCATTCCGGGAAATGGCACCCCGGCAAAAAGGACAGGGAAGGTAATCAGATTAAACCCTCGCATAAGAACGCGAGGTTCACTTTCAGAATTGATACCCTGCAGAATGCAGACAGCCATATTCATACCCCGGAGGGTGTACCGGTCAATGGGGTCATATATGGCGGAAGGGATTCCGACACTTCTGTGCCGGTCAAGGAAGCCTTCAACTGGGAGCACGGTATAATCATGTACGGGGCATGCCTCGAATCAGAGACCACCGCGGCAACTCTGGGCAAGGAAGGAGTAAGAAAGTTCAATCCCATGTCCAACCTGGATTTTCTATCACTTCCGATTGGGAAATATGTGAGCAACAACGTTGAATTCGGAAAGCAGATAGATAAACCCCCCAGTATTTTCGCGGTTAATTATTTCCTCACAGATGGCGAGGGCAGATTCCTTAACGACAAAAATGACAAAAAGATATGGCTGAAGTGGATGGATCTGAGGATCAATGGCGAGGCCGGAGCTATTGAAGGACCAACCGGTTTGCTCCCGACATATAAGGATATCAGGAAGCTGGTGAAGGAAGTTCTCAAGAGGGATTACTCCCTGGATGACTACAACCGGCAGTTCAGAGTGAGAATACCGGAGAACCTGAAGAAACTGGACAGGATGAAGAAGATTTTCACCGAGAGGGTTACCGACACTCCCGATACCGTAATGAGACATATCGAGGAGCAGAGGGAGCGACTTCTTAAAGCGCGTGAAGAGTACGGTGATTATATCCTTCCGGAGAGTATGAAAGATCGGGAGTGATCATCCTGGAAGCGGGGAGGAGTGGTGCTCCACTATCAGCCACCCCTTCGGGTAATTCCTGTACACAAAGGTAAATCTGGCCGAGACCGTTTTGCCGCTCCTGTGCATGTGGAAATCATAAAGGCCCGAATTGACGGCGATGTCGCCGAAGATCCTGATATTCTTCTCGATAACCTTACCCTCCGGCTCTCCCGCGAGAAAGTGCTCGAAGTAATCCCTGATTTCCCGGTGGTTATGGCGCACCCTGGCCGAGAGGGTGGGAAGAAGTACCGCATTATCAGCGTAGCATTCAAGCACCCTGTCCGGATCACCTGAAATAACCGCCAGGTTCCAGAGGTCAAATAGCCTGGATATACTCTCTTTATCAGTCATAAATTCACCTTTCCCGCCGCTATAATCAATCCATCCCCGACCAGAGTTCCCAGATTCTCCGGAGCACTTCCTCTTTCTTCTTTTCACGCTCAGCTTTTGAGCGGCACCTTACTATTCCCGCCGCGGCCCCTGGGTGCCCGTCTCCGATATTCAATGATCTCATGATCTCCGATATATCCTTGCCATGTTCAGTTCCGGCCATATTCATGGAAAGGGACATCGATACGGAGAAATCATTTGTTTTGACCCCCGCCCTGAATATTGGAACAAGCAGTAGAGAAGCAAGAGCGGAGGGGTGAACCAGATAGGCCAGGTTTCTTATAATCCGGGGTTTTCTCCTGAGGCCGGTTACATCCACAATTATAATCTCCCTTTTGAGATCTTCCTGGTAGAATAGATGGCATTTATCTATCAACTCGATTATTTTCCCCTCTTCGCGCCGGTATTCGGCGATATAATTCTCTACCTCATCTTCGCTGATAACATCCTCCAGGGGCATATCCCGTATAAGAGAAACAAGCAGTGAATAGTATTTAGTCCTTATCCTGGCATCGGGGAAAGAAGCTTTTATACTCATATCCACCAGTTTCCCAGGGGTTTCCTCCCGCCATTGCTCTATGGACTGGTAATCGAATGAATCTATCGTGTCGGCCTCTGCAACGGTATTGTCGAAATAAGCGGGGAGATTCTCACCCCCGCTGATGTAATAATTATGAATTACCCTGGCGCAGGAGCGCTCTTCTGAAAAAGAACCGGGGATGCTTTCAATATCGATTCCCCTGAGCCGGAGCTCCTCCCTGTTTCCGGCATGATGATCGAACCACATTCCACATTCCAGAGGATAGGGAAGATCACAGACAATATCCCTGAGGTCTATGGAGATCTCCGCCCTGGCTATAGAACTGGGACCGGTAAATATAATCCTGCCACATCCGGTAACATTAGAGCATATTGCCGCCGATACCAGCCCATCGAAATCGCTGTGGGTTACAATCCTTTCAGGATCCATAATTTTATCTTGCCTTGCTACTCTATATTTGACTACTATCAATTCTGTCCGCATTGTGCAGAGGCAGAGGTGAAGTATAATCAACAGAGGCCTTATTGTGAAAGAGGAAAATCCTTTCTTCGGCAGAATGAATGATCCCACGGGAGCCGCATGGGTAAAAGGCATCTGTGGAGAAGAAATTGAAATATATCTATATATCAGGGACCGGGTAATCGAAGACGCCAAATACTATACCGAGGGATGCGGAAGCATTATCGAAGCGGGAAGAGCGGTCAGCCGGAAGGCAAAAGGTAAGACAGTCGACCAGGCGCTTCATCTGAACCCGGGGGAGATAATAGAGTCGGAGACTCTGGAAGAAGAAGACAGGCATTGCGCTATACTGGCGGTTATCACTCTGTTCAAGGCCATAGCCGATTATCTTCTAAAGCCCTGAAACCATCTTCACCCCCCGTCAGCTGCATCCCTGCACCTTATCCAGCACCTTGCTGACATTAACCCGGTAATCCCCTTCTCCATTCAGGACTATATCTGAATATTCCCTGGTAGGCAGAACAAATTTCCTGTACATCGGCATTACATTTTTCTCGAACACATCCCTGACGCTCCCCCCCGTTCTTCCCCTCTCCCTTACATCCCGCTTCAGCCTCCTGGCAAGGCAAACATCCGGGCTGGTATCGATATATACTCTCAGATCCAGCAGATCTCTCAACCCCCGGGTGTAGAAGGTGTGCAGCCCTTCCAGTATCAGAACCGGGGCTGAGTCTGACCGGCTCCCTGCAACAGTTTCGGTCCACTCATCTTCCGGCCTTCTGGTATGTGTCCTGAAGTCATAGATAGGAAGCCTGATTTCCTCTCCGGCGGCAAGGCGGGCAATATCTTCTTCCAGCATTCCGAAATCTATGGCATCCGGCCTGTCAAAGTTTACCTCTTCTCTCCGCTCCGGCGGCATCGGTTTCAGATCATGGTAATAACGGTCCAGGGATATTACTCCTATACAGTCTTCGCCCATGGCCTGTTCTAGTTTTTCAGCCAGAAAACTCTTGCCGCTGCAGGAACCGCCCGCTATTCCTATGAGAAATAGATTCTTATCTATCATATTACCTGACAGGACAACTACCCACTGAACCCGTTTAGCCACCAGAGTCCTATGAGTTTTCTTCTTCCCCAGAGGCTGTTCACCTCGGACACCATTATAGCCTTTTCAAAAATGTCGATAAGATTATATGAATTTCCGTTGATACTTCTCTGATAGATACTGCTCAGCGAGTTGGCGTTTACCACCAGGGTTTCTCCCACTTTTACCGAGAACGGATGAGAAGAAGTTCCGGTAAGTACCAGGTCCACCTTGGAATCCACCACATCCCTGAGGAAATCTCCGCTGTCTTCGAGCAGCCCCTTCTCCCTGCTGTGAGGAATAGGTATGATATTATGATGAAGCATAAGGCATTTGAATCCTTCTTCCGATTTCCTTATTTCCCTTACCAGGTTTTCTCTCTCCCTGGGCCCCACGATACCGTTCTTCGAATCGTACTGGGCCGAGAGTATCGATTTAACCAGGATCTCTCCGTTGGATATCTCCTGGTCAACCTTACCGAAGTAGTTGTTGAAAAGATAATAGCCCAGGTAGTTTATATCCCGTCCCGCCGGGGCAAATATCTTGGGGCTCTCTATCAAATCTATCATTTCGCCGGCCAGGTGGTAGTCATGAGGAATTCCCTCGTATACGATACCCCCGCAGTGGGCTACCAGATCTGGCTTGTACCTGTTCATGCTCCGAACCGCGTTATTGAAATGGTTCCTGAGGAAAACAGGTTTGTCCGATATGAAGGTATTTGAAAGGTGGGCTATCCTGAATTTTCGCTTTCCAAGCTCCTTGAATACCCTGGGCTTTGCCATGAAGAACTGCTGCACTTTGCTCTCACCGTTAACTCTCCTGGTGGTAAGCCTGAACCTGTCACCCTCGATCTCTATTACACCGTAGGAATTTACATCGCCGTACCTGGTCTTGCTGGACGAGAGTGTCCCGGCGTTGATAAACAGGGTCCTCTCCACCTGGTGCACGTTGGGATAATGGCGGTGACCGCTCAGCACCAGATCAACATTATATCTCAACAGGAGATTGAGTATATCACCCGCGTTGGAAAGGACATTCCTCTCTCTGCCGGCCATCGGTACAGGGACAACGTGGTGGTGGATAAGGACAATCTTAATATCCTTATCCTGGTGTTTACCCAGGGCATCCTGGAGTATCCTGAAATTGATCATTCCAACTCTGCCCTGGTTGCTGTCGGGAATGCTGCTGTCAACGTAAGTAATAACGGCATCTTTCATTTCAATAACACCGCTGGGGTTACCGATCACCTCTGAAAAGATGGAAATACCGCCGTTTCTGGCATCATGGTTTCCGGGGATGACCACAAGGGGGTGCCTGATCTTCTCGGTTAACCTCCTGGCCTCCTTATACTCTTCCAGTATACCGGAGGTAGTAATGTCACCCGAGTGGATTACCAGGTCGAAATCCTCGCTGTTTATTTGCTTGATAGTGCTCTCGAATGTCTTGCGCTGGAACTCGGACCCCAGTGAAATATGAGTATCCGAAATGTGGCATATTCTCATAATTATTCTCTTGAAATATAGGTAGCGATCATATGTTTATCCGCGGCAAATATGTCCCCGAATGTCAGTACGGCGATTATATCCTCCTTTTCCGTAACCAGCAGGTGCTTTATCTGGCTCCGGGTCATTATCTCTATCGCCTCCCTTATTGTGGAGCTGGCATCCACAGTGATCAATTCTGTGTTCATGATATCCCTGACCGGCGTGTCCACACCGAGGCCCCGGGCGACCACTTCTCTGTTAATATCGCTGTCGGTGAAGAAGCCTGCTATTTCGTCGCCATCCATTGCCACCATGGAACTGATCCCCAGGTCACTCATCCTCTTTGCCGCCTCCTGGACAGGCTGGTCCTTATCTATTCCGATAAGAGTCTCCTTCATCAGGGCCCTGACCGGCCGCTCCAGATTGTAGAAACCTCCGGATAATTCACGCATTGCTAAAGCCTTCCATCCAGTTTATCAATGATATCATCCAGTATCATTCCGAGAAGCTTATCGAAATCAACATTCTCGATTATTTTAACATCGTTCCTCTTGGCCATATTCAGAATATATTCATGGGTCCACCTGATATTGTCAATATTATCAATATACCTTTCGGGATCACGGCTGCTGCCTTCTTCCCTCTTGTAGAAATTCTGCTTATGCTGTTCTACGTCGGGGACATCTATGACGTACTGGAGAATATACTCGCCGTGTTCTTTTACCAGTGATTTCTTTAAAAACCCGGGGACTATGTGAACCCCGTTTATTACCATCTTCAGACCCTCTTTTATCGCCCTTCTTATTACCGCGATAACACATTCCGATACCAGGCTGACCTGCTGCTGGAATGCATATATCTGTTTATTGTCAACCAGGGGGGTTTTGAGGCTCTTCCAGGCGTCGAATGATGACTGGTGAAGGGTCGGGATAAGATCTTTGGAAATAATAGATCTCATTATCTCTCTGATGGTATCTGTATTCACTACCCTGGTTATTCCCAGCTTATGCGCCACTTCGGATGACAGGGTTGACTTTCCTACCCCGGAGCCTCCCCCTATAAGTATCAGTAGCGGTTTTGGCGAATTCTTGATTGCGCTCCTGGTCAGATAGTACCTATTCTGTTTGACATACCCTCTCTCCAGCAATTTCCTGGACACAAAATCCTTGATCTCCGTCGAAAGGATCATTTCATTACCGGTTTCCTCCAGTTCATCCTTGGTTTCCTGAACCAGTTGGTATGCCTCTTCCAGTGATAGTCCTGAGTTGGCGATAGATCTTGCCAGAATACCCCTGGAGAAGGGAAATTTCTTGTCATGCTTTATCACATAAACCATTTTGATCATCCCCGTATTTTCTGGATTATACTCAATATCTCACGGTCGAGTCTATCAATATTTCCCCCCGTGAGCTCCGGGATGTTGTTGAGAAATACAATATCAAGACCCGCTTTCTCAGCCTCGATTGCGGCTACATCTATCGAAGCGGCCTTGATCTCGGTCAGAAGAATTTCCGCCTTTTTCAACCCTTCCCTCAGATCCAGCTTCAGACTTGGCCTGTCCGAAAGGTTATTGGAAATACCCACTACACTGCAGCCGTGTCTCTTTTCAAGGTGATCACTTATACTGTCATTTACATCCGATCTCGAAGTAGTTGCAACGAAGACCTTTCTGCCCGTGATATCACCGAGCGGATCGGGGCGGAATACCGTAAGCGCTATCTTCATATCCGGATTGATCTCCTTTATCCCTTCATAGATATCCTTTACTTTCCGAGGGCTTGCCACCGGTTCTTCGCACATGGTTACGATCGCCAGTTCTGAAATCAGTATCCGGTACTCTCCGTAGAACCTGATAATATTCTCTATCGGCTGCCCCGCTCCGGCAACTACAATTCTTCTGTCTGTTGCAACCGGCGGGAGTGTGGCTCCGGAACCTTCCATAACCACCACTTCACCCGGCAGGCTGTCCGCTATCCTGGCCCCTTCGATCACGTTGGAGAAGAAAGGGTCTCCACCCATACCTCCACCACACCTTCTGCATCCAACCGTTATAACCTGTCCCAGAAGAGCGTCCTCCCAGTAATCTGAAGCGGCATGTCCTCCCCTTTTTGAAACTTCCATCAGGGTTTCGGGATTAAGTTCGTATTTTGCCGGGTCAACCACTTCCGGTTCTGGAGGACCCCCTCTTCCCATGCACACAACCACCGGCTGGTTACCACTGTTCTTCAGCAGCCTGGATATGTAGACCCCCACTGCGGTCTTTCCCACCCTCTTGCCGGTACCTATTATGGAAATAGAGGGCCTGGTGAGTACCTTTTCAGCCCTGGGCGGACTGAAAGAGAAATCAGCGCCGGAATAGATAACCCCTTTTCTCAGCAGAACAGATCCGATCCTGAAGCGGGTGAAATAATCCACCACCGGCTCGTCCGACAGATCCAGGACCACATCCGGCCCGCTCTCATCCACTGCCCTTTCTATCAATTCATATAGAGAGCTGTCGGTCACCTCCGGCTGAAAAATCCTCCAACCGTTCCTGCCACCAAGTTCCCTCCTGGCGTTTACTATCTTCTCGGTGCCCCCGATGAAAACGGCACCAACGATCTTACCGCCAGATGCCTCGATACTCTTGATGGCATCCCTGGTTACCGGGGGATAATGCTCTCCATCAATAAGGCATAGAACCTTTTTCCCACTGGTGATGCTCTCTGTAATTCCACTGCTGTGCATCTCAGGATATTCCTTTTCCAAAAAGTTATTTAAAATATTCGCGGACTTATAAGGATTTCAAAAGGGGGTTGAAATGTCAAACTAATTTTTCATCTCCGTGTACCGATAAAGCCTATACCAAAAAAACCCCATCTACTGATTCGCAGATGGGGAAAAGCTGGCGTAGCTTTTTTGGGCAAGAATCGGGGCGGCAGTTCTACCATCCCTGGTGAGACGGTTTGCGGGCTTTAAATCCAGCCTTAATCTGATAAACCCCTAAAAAGAACCCGGATCATATTTCAGTCTCTGCCTATAAACCGCCTCCTTCCGAAGTTCCCCTAACCAATATCTGCTCCTGGTCCCCGGATTAAACTATCCCCTTACAGAGTATAGTTTTATTTTGATCCCCAAAGATTAATAAGCGAGCTCCTATAAATGGCCCGCCCTTCACCCTGAAGATACTTCTCGACGATTGCGAATGGTACCATATATACCATATTCTGTCAAGTATAATTGCAAATATTTCCGTTAAAGCGGTGCAAAGCAAGTATACCCGCCTGATGCGTAGGGGTAAGTACCTATAATTAAATAAAAAAGGACAGTAGCGAAATCCTGAAAAAAATACAGAATTTAAATTTTTCCCGGATGATTTTATCCCGGAAGCGATCGATCTTCTGAGATCGCGGCATCAGGAACCGTGGCTGTTCTCGAGCTCGTATCTCTTTATCTTATTAAGGAGCCCCTGCCTGGATATTCCAAGATGGCGAGCGCTCCTGGTCCTGTTGCCTCTGCAGCTCTCCAGCGCGTTCTTAATCATCCTTCTTTCCAGTCGTTCTACCGCATCTCTCAGGCTCAGTTCCCCACCGCCGTAAAAGATCTTTTCATCCTTCCTGATCCGTTCAGATATCATGCTGCCTGTAAGAATATCCTTTTCCCTGTGAAGGGCTATAATCCTCTCAGCCTCATTTATCAATTCACGGACGTTCCCGGGCCAACGGTACGACAGGAGAACATTTAC
>WJIX01000050.1 GCA_014730075.1 bacterium
AGACGGAACTAACTGGACAGAGCACGATTCAAGTGGTGTTATGTTCGATGATGACCTCAATGGTGTCTATTTTGTGGGTACAAACGGATGGATATGCGGAGATGACGGTAATGTCTGGTATTCAACAGACGATGGTGTAACCTGGACATCCGCAACAGACCCGTTCACGGATGACATCATGGATATCAAGTTCAAGGATGCCAGTAACGGGTACGCGGCCGGTGACGGTGACGGTATCATGTATACCACAGACGGCGGCGCGAACTGGACACAGGCAGCCGCGAACCTGGGCCCCTATCCCTACACCAGAACAGATATCGAGTGCATACATGTGGTAAATGATACCACCATGGTAGCGAGCGGATGGGGTTCGCTGATCGGACCTCAGCCCACCATTATACTGGTATCGACTGATTCCGGGCTGAGCTGGGGTCCCGCCGATGCGACCTATTCGTTCGGTACCTATACCTACGGATATGATATCGACAACTTTGCCGATAATGAGCTTATTATCGTAGGTGGAGGAAGCGGTTCGTCCTCTATTTCCCTGAACAGCACTGACCTCGGTGATAACTGGGCGCCCAATGACGCTTTCTACGGTGAGGACCTCAGGTTCTGCGCCGTAGTGCCCGGAACCGACAGGGTATTCGCCGGCGGCGACGAAGGTTGTCTGGCAATATCCAAGAATAGAGGACAGGACTGGACATTCGTGCAGGATCCGGGTAACGGGTTTGGCGGATGGCTGGATATTACCGAGTGCGTTTTTGTGGGAGATAACGGTAGCATAATGACCACCAGCAATTTCGAAATGGGTGTCATCGCTCCCGAATACTTTGCTCCGGACATCTACGCGATAGCAACCAGGCCTTCCAACGTATGGTACGCCTGTGGTTCGAACGACTACCTGTGCAAGTCCACAGACGGAGGAGAGACCTGGACACAGCTCAGACACTCCAACTCCTTCTTCGAGGGCATATACGACATGTACTGGTTCGACGATGACAACGGAGTGCTGGTAGGAGAATGGGACAGAGTTGACGTCATCTACACTACCAGTGACGGAGGAGCGACCCTCAACAATGTCTTCGCTGATTCAGTGCACGCTCAGTTCAACGGCGTGTCATTCGCCCGCGAGAATGAACTGATCGGTGTTGCTGTTGGTGATGATTCCGTGGTAGTTCATACTACTGACGGAGGAGCTACCTGGAGCGTAAGTTCCTTTACCAACGCTGCCGATGGACTGGATCTCGAAGAGGTCTTCATGGCGACGCCTTCCAACGGTTTCCTGGTGGGCGACGACGGTTTATATGCCACCACTACCAACGGAGGAGCGACCTGGACAGTGCAGACAGCTTTCACCAACGAAGATCTGATTGACGTATACTTCAGCTCATCCACGGTGGGCTGGATTTCAGGTGATGACAACGACGTATGGTGGACTGATGACGGAGGAAGCACCTGGACTGATATAGATCTGGGAATGGCCTACGAGGAAGATGTCAACGCGGTCTATTACGACTGGACCAAGGGAGTTCTGTGGGCCGGAACTGACAACGGTTATATCGTGAAGAGGAACGATCTTACTCCGACCGATACGGAAACGCCCAAGTCACTTCCGTTCGCTCTTATGCAGAACTACCCCAATCCCTTCAATCCTTCGACCAGCATCAAGTTCTCGCTTCCGAAAGATTCTTTCGTAAGCCTGAACGTCTATGACGTTACCGGCAAGCTGGTAGCCGAGATCCTGAACAAGGATATGGATAAGGGTGAATACACTGTTGGATTCAAGGCGGACAATCTTGCATCCGGCGTGTACTTCTACAGACTCGAGACCGGTTATGAGACATTGAGCCGGAAGATGATTCTGCTGAGGTAAGCGGAGTCGGTTGAACAGACTGGACGGGGCGGCTGCACTGTCGCCCCGTCACCCACTGAGAAGCTGGAACCATCCATTGAACTGCTCCAAGAGACAGAAGATCTGCAAATTACTTGTGTTAGTTGCTTCCAGCATGCAATATTGATATAGGTGATCAGATTGAGTGGGAGGAATTAATTTATGCTGGAAGGAGAGAGGTCAGGAAATGTATAAGAGGTTAACTATTTCGTTTGTCCTTCTGATGGTCATTCTCGGATCGCTTTATGGCGGTCTGGAGGCCGTAGAGGGGGATACCCCCCTGAGGCTGATGAGAAGGCCGACCATCAACGGCGGTAAGGTAGTGTTTCATTACCAGGATGATTTATGGATCGTTTCAGAGGATGGAGGTGTAGCAAGGAGGCTGACGGTACATCCCGGAACAGAGGATTATGCCATTTTCTCACCGGATGGTAAATGGATAGCTTACAGGGGAGATTACAACGAAAGAAGTGGAGCACTATGTGTTATTCCGGCCAAAGGGGGAACCCCCCGGCTGCTTACCTATCACCAGATGGGTTCTATTCCGGCATGCTGGAGCAGGGACAGCAAGAATGTCCTGTTCACCTCAAGGCGGGAATCATATGTGAGTCTTTTCAAGGAATTCTTCAGAGTGCCGGTTGAGGGTGGTATGCCGGTAGAGCTGAAAATAGGGAAGGGATCGTTTGCTTCATTCTCTCCCGACGGCAAGAAACTAGCCTTCAACCGTCATATTTCCAGGTACTGGTGGTGGAAGCGATACAAGGGAAGCATGAACCATGACCTCTGGGTCTTTGATTTCGAAGATGAGACCTTCGAGCAGCTGACCGATTACGAGGGTAATGATTCCTGGCCGATGTGGAACGGTGAAAGAATCTACTTCGTTTCGGACAGGGAAGGAGATATCAGGAATCTGTTCTATTATGACCTCTCAACCGATAATGTCTTCCAGGTAACAGATTACACAGATCATGGTATAACCTGGCCGTCAATGTCGGGCGATGGCAGCAGGATCGTATTTGAACGGGATCACAGGCTGTACGTTCTGCAGACCGAAACAGAGGATGTGAAAGAGGTGGTAGTCTACGCACCCACCGATGACCGTATTAATATGATCAGTTATATAGATCCCACTGATTACATCAGGAGCTTCGGCGTTTCATCCACAGGAAAGCGCATTACCTATCAGGCCAGGGGTGATATCTACACTGCACCGGCCGAATATGGTGATATCAGAAACCTGACCGAATCATCCGGGGCCAGAGATCGTTACCCTTCCTGGTCTCCGGACGGAAAGTGGATAGCCTACATCTCAGACAAGAGCGGGGACGATGAGGTCTACCTGATCGATCAGATGGGGGAGGAAGAGGAGAAGAAACTCACCGGTGACGGTCATTTCAAACAGAATGTGATATGGTCTCCGGACAGCGAGAAGCTTCTCTACTCCAACGAAGCGAACGAGCTTTATATGCTGGAGATAGACGGCTCTTCTCCGGAGCTTATATGCAGAAATGAGCACCGGGATATTACTTCCTACCACTGGTCTCCGGACAGCAGATGGATAGCGTACGATTTTGCAAGGAGAAACAGAAGCAGGGATATCTATATCTATGATACCGGAAAAGACAGGACACACAAGGTGACTGACAACCTGGCAGATGATACTGAGCCGTATTTTACTCCGGATGGTAAATATCTCCTCCTGATAACCGAGAAGTACAGGGGGCACAGCACTCTGGCCAGAATCAGCCTCGTTCCTGAGGAAGAAAAACCGTTCGAGAAAGAGGAAGACGAAGAGACCGGTATCAAGGATGAAGAGGATGAGGATGAAGATAAGGACAAGAAGGATAAAAAGAAGAAGAAAGATGACGATGTTGAGGTCAAGATAGTATTTGAAGGTATCGAAGACCGGATACGAAGAGTTCCCAAGACCGGCGGCCGACGGCTGCACAATGTCCAGGCCACAGATCGTTATTATTATTATCTGATCATGGGAAGAAGGGTGTTCCTTTTCCGTCCTTCTTATGACCTGTACGCCTTCGATAAGGAGAAGGTAAAGAGCAAGAAGATTGCTTCATCGATATCAGCTTACACTCTTACCAGGGATCACAAGAAGCTGGCCTATTATGACGGCAAATTTCATATCATAAAGGTTGGAAGTAAGGCGGGCAGCAAGAAGAAGGATGATGATGACGACAAGACCCTGGTTGATATTGGCGATACCAGGATGAAACTGGACCGCAGGGCTGAATGGAATCAGATATTCAACGAAGGGTGGCGGGTAATAAAGTATCATTTCTATGATCCGAACCTGCACGGGGTAGACTGGGAAGGCGTGCACAAGTACTACTCCAGCCTGCTTCCGTATGTCAGGACCAGGAGAGAACTGAACATCCTTATGTCCGAGATGGTAGGGGAGCTGAACGCTTCCCATCAGGGAGTCAGCAGGGGAGATTCTCCGGTTGACGTAGAGAGAACATCAATGGGCTTCCTGGGGGCCAAGATGGAGCTGGACGAGAAGAGCGGTTTCCCCAGGTTCAAGAAGATTTATAAATCAAATTACCTCTCTCTCTCGAGGGAACGCTCGCCCCTGGATGCTCCTTATGTAAAGGTCAATGAGGGCGATTACCTGCTGGCCATTGACGGTAATGAGCTGGAGCCGGGAGAAAACTTCTTCAGGCACCTGGTGGCAAAGACCAAGAATAAGATTACTATTACCACCAATGACCGCCCCGAGATGAAGGGAGCGATAAAGACAAGGTTCGAACCTCTCTATCACGACCTTACCCTCCAGTACAATGACTGGGTGAACAGCAACACCGAGATGGTGGAAGATGAAAGTGACGGGAAGATAGGTTACATGCACCTCAAGAACATGTCGGGCTCGGGCTGGATAGAGTTCAAGGATAGATTTGAGAGGTACCGCTACAAGGAAGGTATAATCATCGATGTCAGGTACAATGGAGGCGGAAGTATCGACCCTAAGGTCATAGATTACCTGGAAAGGCGCCCCTACCATATTCAGAGGTCCAGGGGGGAATCTCCCATAGAGAGACCGAATGACGTTTTCGATGGAGATGTAGTAGTCCTGATCAATGAATATTCATTCTCCGACGCTGAGGTATTCCCCAGCGCCGTTAAGGAGAGAGGCCTGGGTACCATTATAGGTGTACCCACCCTGGGATTCGTGATCGCGGTTACTCCTCATTACCTGATCGACCGGGGTTACATCAGGAAGACCTTTATCGGAATCTGGGAGAAGAGCACCGGGGAGATGCTGGAAAGCCGGGGCGCTCAACCAGATATCTACGTGGAGAACACTCCAGGAGATGAGATGGCCGGAAGGGACGCGCAGCTGGAGAAGGCGATCAAATTCCTGATGAAGAAGTCCGAGGAGAGTCCTCGAAACCTCGACTACGATGTAGAGATAGAGGAAAGATAGAAGTGAAGTGTTGATTTGCTGAGCCAGCGGCAGATGAGCCGGGGGAAGAATGCCCCCGGCTCTTTGCCCATCAGCTCTTCAACTGAATCATCTCCCGCCAGGCGGGATAACGGAAGGAGAGAGATGAAGAGAAGCATAATAACGGTTCTGCTGATAATGGCGGTGGCCATCTCAGCAGCCGCGGAGGAGAAAAAGCCGTCACCGTACAGGATTTATACCGGAGAGAAGAACCTGGAGAATTTCGTGAATGCCTACCGGCACTACGCTCACATGAGTGAAGATTCACTAGATATGGGCTCGACCGTAATGGTGGTTTATCTGGCCATGCATGAGCTGGAGAGAAATCTCGGTATCCTGGAAGAGAACCGCTCAGAGCTCAAGAACAGGACCAAGTTCCTGTATGCCAACGCACTGCTTGAACTGGACAGGTTCGACGAATCGATTTCACTCTACCAGGAATTGAACAGGAAGACCCCAAAATGGTCATGCCCCTGGAGGCACAAGGGAGAGGCATTGTGGAAGAAGGGTGACCTGGATGGCGCGGTGGAGGCCCTGGAAATGGCGATAGAGACACGCGAGACCCACTACGACGCCTACGTGATGCTCTCTGACGTGCTGAGGGACAGGAAGGAGTACAAGAAGGCACTGAAGACCCTGGAGAAGGGTCTGACTTACTACGGAAAGGATATAGAGGATCCTGAAGAAGAGGTAAGTTCATTGGATGTTTACTTCCTGTATATGGACCTTCTCAAGAAGAACGACCGCGAAGAAACCGATCTGTACCGGAAATTATATAAAAAGGCCAAAGCAGTGGCCCCTGATGATAAACGGCTGGATAAGTGCGAAATACTGGAATAGCCGAAGGCGGTATATCAGACAGGCTCTGAATAGAAGACGCAGCTTTTTATGGCTGGCTTCAAGTTAGGAGTACTTTTGAGAAGAACAGCACCGCTATTGATCATATTCCTGGTATCCAGCTTTCTACTTGCGGCAGAGTGTGCAGCCAGGCCAGGAAGCATATCAGAAAAACTGAGGAGCCTGGATGACCGGAGTAAACAGAAGGCGGTGGAGCTGGCAATAGATAAAGGCCTGCCGGTAAGAGGAAGCGCGGAAGGTAACAGGATTTTCGAGATAATGGGGCTCAGCGAAGGTCCTCCTCTGTATTATATCCTGTTCAACCGGGATGCCGCGGTATCAACCCGGACTGATTCAGTGCTATCGTTTACCTCCGGAGGAGAAGGTTTCAGACTGGGTATATGGGACGGAGGGCATGTAAGGAGCACACACCGTGAATTCCAGCAGCGGGTGGTACTATCAGGGGACGCAAGTTACCGTACATCCACGCATGCCACCCACGTGGGAGGCACCATGGTAGCCGCCGGAGTTGATTCAGCGGCTAGAGGTATGGCCCCTGGCGCGGAACTGGTTTCCTACGAATGGAACAACGATGAGAGCGAGGTGGCTGAAGCGGCGGCTGATGGACTTCTGATTTCGAATCATTCCTATGGCTACGTACGGGGATGGCTGAAATACGGATCATGGTACTGGTACGGGGATATCAATATCAACCCGACGGAAGACTACCTGTTCGGCTTCTACAGTGAAAGGAGCAGGGTATGGGACGAGGTGGCTAATGCCTCTCCATACTGCCTGATAGTATCTTCAGCGGGTAATGACAGGGGAGAAGGGCCTGAACCCGGCACGGAGCATCTATATTGGGACAGCATTATCAACGGATGGACAACCAGCACAATGGTGAGGGATCTGGATGGAGGTGCGGATGGGTACGACTGCCTGCCGGAAGGAAATTCAACGGCGAAGAACCTGCTGGTGGTTGGAGCGGTTGAGGATTACATCCCCGATACAGACACCTCTTCCGTGGAAATGACATTTTTCTCGGCCTGGGGACCGGCGGATGATGGCAGGATAAAACCGGATATCTGCGGGAATGGCTATGCACTCTATTCCTGCAGCGATGAGTCAGATTCGGAGTACATTATCTACAGCGGAACCTCCATGGCATCGCCGAATGTGTGCGGAACACTGGCGCTTATTCACGATTATTACATCGATTTAAATGGAGGAAGAAAACTGAAGGCTGCATCGGTAAAGGGCCTGGCTCTTCATACCGCCAGGAATGCGGGAGATCACGGGGGTCCCGATTACAGGTTCGGATGGGGGCTTCTGGACGCCCTGGAGGCCAGCCGGGTTATAGAAGAGGACGCATCCGGCGGGGAAGCACTGATAGTGGAGATGACTCTGCTGGAAGGAACACCTATGGAGCTTCAGCTGGAAGGAAACGGGAGTGAGCAGATGAGGATAACCATCTGCTGGAATGATCCGGCTGGGGAGGTGCCGGAACCTGCACTTAATCCGCGGATTCCGGTACTGGTGAACGACCTCGATCTCAGGGCGGAATTAAAGAATGAAATATATCAGCCCTGGATTCTGGATCCGGAAAACCCCTCCCTTCCAGCGGCAAGGGGCGATAACGTGGTAGACAACGTTGAGCAGGTGGTGGTTAAGAATCCAGGAAGCTCTACAGTAACCGTTACGGTTGGGCATAAGGGCACCCTGGAGGGAGGGAAACAGGAATTCTCACTGATAGCATCCGGTATAGGAGGTGCAAGGATTATCAGGGTTCTCGCAGACGGAAGCGGGGATGCACCGGACATCTCTTCGGCGGTGAGGATGGCGGGCAAGGGTGATCAGGTTCTGGTATACCCGGGCACTTACCGCGAGCATGACATAACTCTGGAAAGGGAAATCCTGCTAAAGGGGGTGGGAGGACCGGAGAATACGGAGATACTGGCTGAGGGAGAAGGAAGGTGCCTGATAGTAGAAGGTAACGCCGCCGGTTCGATAATAGAAGGATTTAATCTGGTAAATGGAGAGGTAGCGGGAAGAAGAGGAGGGGGAATGCTGATATCAGCGGATGATATATCTGTATCGGACTGCAGGCTGAGCTCCTGTACGGCTGAATCAGGCGGAGGGATTTATTTATCTGGTTCTGGCGCGGAAATTCTGAACTGCGACATAAGAGGGTGCAGCGCTGAGGAGGGAGCGGGGATATACATAGAGGATAGCGGTGGCCTGGTCAAAAGCTGCCTGGTAGCCGGTAATGCCGCTTCAACCGATGGGGGAGGGGTATATATTCAAAGATCGACGACCAGGCTGGAGAACTGCACCATCGCCGATAACAGCTCCGTAGGGGATGCGGGTGGGATTATGATTGGAAGATACTCCTATCCGCAGATAATAAACAGCATCATAGCTTTCAATCAGAGGGCGGGGATATGCAGCAGAGAGTCGGGAGGGGACCTTGTATTACAGTGCTGTGATATCTATGGTAACGGCAGCGATCTGGAAGGAGACTGCCTGGATGAACTGGTGGCAAGGGGTGGGAACTTCTCTCTGGATCCGGTTTTCTGTGATCCGGGTTCAGGCAATTTCACAATAGGAGATGGTTCTCCCTGCACCGATAACAGGTCTCCCTGCGGGGTTAGAATAGGATCGGAGGAAATCGGCTGCCATACCAGAACAATCACTCTTGTAGAACCGGACGGGTCAGGGGATACGGATAATATTCAGGAAGCTCTTAACGAAGCTGAGGATGGTGATACCATCTTCCTGGCTCCCGGAACCTTCACCGGAAGGGGGAACAGGGACATATCAACAAGGGGAAAGTCTGTAGTAATAGAATCGGTGGCCGGAGCGGATAGTACCATACTGGACTGTTCCAGCGAGCAGGGTGGTTATAACGGGTTTTTCATAACCGGGGGGGAAACACGCTCCACCGTAATAAAGGGGGTTACCATTACCGGGGCGGCGGCGGGAGCGATATGGTGTGAGGAGTCCAGCCCCCGGATAACAGAGTGTGTAATCAGCGGCAACAGCCCCTCCCTCGGTTTCAGGGGCGGAGGTATATACCTGGAAAATTCCGGGGCACGGATAGACCACTGCGTTATTTCGGAAAACCTCTCAGAGAATTCGGGGGGTGGAATATCATGCAGCGGAAGCAGCTTCCTGGTTGAGCACTGTACAATCAGCGGAAATACTGCCCCCGTGGATGGGGGAGGGATAAACCTGAAGAGCGGTTCATCGATGACAATGAATGACTGTATACTCTCCGGAAACATCGCGGAGGAAGGATACGGAGGGGGTCTGAACATTGTAATGTCCACCGCCTATATATCAGGCAGCAGAATAACCGGAAACCGGACTGCCGAAAGTGGCGGGGGAATATTCAACGGGGTCAATTCGGAGATAACACTTGAAACAACGCTGGTTAGCGGGAACCATTCTGACGGGATGGCAGGAGGTATCTATGCCGGAAGCGGAATGGATATATCCGGCTGTACCATAAGCTTGAATCATGCCCCCCTGTACGGATCTGGTATAGAAATAGTCAGTGGACCGTCGACACCTATCGAAAACTCCATAATAGCTTTCAATACCGGGTCTGAAGGGCTCTATACCATAATAGGTGATGCAGATATATCATGCAGCAATCTGTTCGGCAACACGGCT
This sequence comes from bacterium, assembly GCA_014730075.1. Taxonomy (GTDB): domain Bacteria; phylum Krumholzibacteriota; class Krumholzibacteriia; order Krumholzibacteriales; family WJIX01; genus WJIX01. The sequence goes on from WJIX01000050.1 coordinate 9,864, forward strand.
GGAGATTACGGGGGTGGAGGATCTGATTTGACAGGGATTAACGGGAATATATCGCTCGATCCCCAGTTCTGCGATACCCTTGGAGGAGACTGGAGGGTCTCTACTGGCTCTCCCTGTTTGCCAGCCGGAAACAGCTGCCAGGCTCTTATGGGAGCTCTGGGCGCCGGTTGCGGCGAGCTCCCTGAGCTGGAGATCAGATCGGTAAATTTCGAACCTGAACAGCCGAGGGCGAAAGAGGGGTGCAACGCGATTATTACGGTCAGAAACAGTGGAAATGCAGGGGCGGATACGGTGGTGGTAAATCTCTGGCCTGACGCCAGGTCGATACCACCGGCCGGTTCACCGACTGTCCTGAATTCCGCATTCCTGCAGGCCGGAGATTCAGTTGTCCTGGAAGCTGAGGTCAGCAGAGAAGAGCCGGGGCTCAGCCGGGTATATCTCGTGCTGGACCCTCAGGACCTGGTTTCAGAGTCAAACGAGCAGAATAACAGTTTCGGTCCGGTAGAACTGGAATGGAGCGGTGAGCAGCAGGATCTGCCCAGCTATACCGCCCTGAAGAATATTTACCCCAATCCTTCAAGGGGGAGCGTAAATATGGAATATGACCTCAGCAGCGGTGCTATACCGGAAATATCGATTTTCGATACCACCGGCAGGGTGGTAAGGTTGTGGAGGGGGTCTTTCCAGGAGCCGGGGAGCTATATCATGATATGGGATGGAAGGAACGAAAGAGGCTGGAAGGTAGCTTCCGGTGTTTATATAGTCCGATTCAAGGCTGACGGCGTCAATCAATCCAGGAAAACGGTTATTCTTAGGTAGAGGGGTATCCGGCCCCGCTTGGCGGGGCCGGATAAAGTATATCATTATTTGAATTCATCAAGCAGGGATTCATCCAGATCGCCTGATACGGCCAGTATATAGTTTTCGGTATCCAGGTAACGGTTGGCCACTTCCCTGATATCATCCAGCGTTACAGCCATGATCCTATCCTTTTTCCTGTCGAAATGGTCCAATGGCTTACCGGTCTTCAACTGGTCGAAAATGATCGAACCGGCGTCATCCGGAGTCCTTACGTAGAGACTGAGCAGGGAGATCTTCCTCGCTTTGGCCTTTTCCAGCTCCTCGGCGGTAACCCCGTTCTCCTGAACCTTTCTAATCTCATCTAACATTCCCCTGATCATCCTGACCACCTTGGTCTTATCAGTATTGGTACGGATATTCCAGTAGCCGCCCTCTTCGCGGATCCATAGGTTACTCCTGATACCGTAACTGAGGCCCTGTTTGTCTCGAAGTTCAACTCCCATTCTGGAAGTAAGGGAACTGCCGCATAATATATGCTCAAGGAGCTTGAGAGCTTCGATATCAGGGCTGGATTCCAGGATGCCGCCCGGGACCGGATTGAAAGCAATATCTACACGGCATTGTTTATACTCCGGATTCGTGAAGACAATTACCTCTTTTCCTTCTATCCGGTCTATCCTTCCGAATGGAAGCATCGGATCGCCGGATTCCTTTCTCCAGGCTCCCAGGGTTGAGTTGAGCTTACCCGCTATCCATTCCCTGTCGAAATCGCCGACAGCCACCAGCTTCATGCGCTCGGGGCTGTAATACCTGTGGTAGAATTTAACCAGGTCCTCCCTGGTAAGATTTCGGAAGACATCCGGGTCCCCACCGTGGGGTACGGAGTACTGGTGCCCCTCGAATACCCTTTCGAACATACCGTAGAAGGCTTTCATCCTCTCTGTTTTCTTGAAATCTTCAGCGCTGGATATCGCTCTGGGCCTGATCTTTTCTATCTGCTCCTCAGGGAAACTGGGGCTCGTGATAGAACTGGTCAGGCCGTCCAGCATTTTGCCGGTATCTTCCTTGAGAGAATAGCCGTACAGCGTGATATTATTCCAGCTCTGATCGATAGATATGGAATAGGGGGTGAAGGAGCGCTCCTCCAGGAGCTCGTCGTAGCTTCTATCTTCGGTACCGCGGAGCAGCATCGACTCGGTCATCGAACGTATTCCGGGCCTTTCCATATTCTCGGGAATCCTGCCCGTCTTTATGCACCCCAGAATCAGAACGGTCGGGAAATCATGGTTTTCCAGAAGGTATACCGGGACTCCATTATCCAGGACCAGCGAATCTACCATCGGAGCTATCGGGTTGGGAGCAATGAGGTCATCCAGGCTGGGTTTGTAGATCTCCCGGACAATCGCTGGAGAGCTTGCATCCTCAGTATGGACCCCTGTTTCCTCACCGGTCCCATGATCTTCTTCTTCCTCAGCCACGTCGCAGGCCTTGTCCCCGGTCGAAGAATCCGGATATGAATAACAGAGGACCAGATTATCCGGTTTGAGGTACTTTTCTGTGACTCTCTGTATATCATCCCGGGTTACATCCTCTACCATTCTGTTCCACTTGTTTATATATTCCCATCCAATATAGTTTTCGTATAATCCCAGCCTGTTCCCTACTTCACTGGTGTACTGGTCTCCGGTTATTTCATCGAACCTTATGTTATTCTTTATCTTCTGAAGGTCGTATTCATCCACCGGTGAAGAAGAAAGAGAATCTATCTCTTCCCAGATCGCGGCTTCGACATCATCGACCGATTTCCCTGGAAGAAGCCTGATTCCAATGTTGAAGGTACGGGGGTCCTTGCTGAAGGAAAGGCCTCCCCCTACCGTTGAGCAGAGCTCATCCTGCCGGACCAGCCTCTTGTACAACCTTGAGGTGGCGCTTCTGCCGCAGAGGATCTTTCCTGCAACGTAGAGAGCGGGACCGTCGCCGGTAAACCGTGTGGGAGCGTGAAAGTACATATTCAACGCCTCGTTCAGGATGTCGGAGTGCCTGAACTTAAGTATCTTCTGACCCTCCGGCATCACCCTGTAGAACCTTGGTGTTTCCAGTTCAGGACCCCTTGGTACCGGGCCGAAATATGTTTCGACCTTCTCCAGGATCTTCTCTGTTTCGAAATCGCCGCATAGGACCAGAGTGGCATTATTGGGAGTGTAGTACTTCCTGTAATATTCATATGCCTGGTCACGGGTGATGGACTGTATATCTTCCATCCAGCCGATAACGGGATGACGGTAGGGATGATTCTTGAATATCAGGGTGTTGACTTCTTCCCTTCTCTTTCCCCTCGCGCTGTTGTCAGTCCTCTGACGCCTCTCCTGGGCGATTACCTGAATCTCGCTCTCGAATTCTTCAGGATCGAATTCACATTTGTGCATTCTTTCAGACTCTATGTCGAAGGCCAGGTCTATCCTGTTTTTGGGAAGAAGCTCGTAGTAAACTGTTATATCGTTGGATGTATAAGCATTGAATATACCCCCGTTGGAGGATATCAGGTCTGCGATGGTGCCCTTGGGGAATTTCCTGGTTCCCTTGAACATCATATGCTCTACTATATGGGATATCCCGGTCTGGCCGTAGGGCTCGTACTTGGAACCGACATTGTAGGTCAATCTGGAATAAATTACCGGGGTTGTGTGCATTTCATAGGTAATAACATGAAGCCCGTTATCGAGTGTGAACTCCTGCACCCTCGAATCTTCCAGGGCACCGAGCGGGCTGAAGTATCCGAGGACCAGTACAATAACTATTGCCTGGATAGCTCTTCTGGTATACATCTGTCCTCCTCAGGCGGTTAAAAGAAGGCGAGAAAAATGGTTTTGCCTGTTGCGCAATGAAGCGCAACAGGAGTATTATAATCAGTTGAAGACGAAATTCCAACCGGGAATTTGTATCCTGCAACCCGTTAGTTAATGGATTCTTTCCGGTAAGTGATCTGCGATCTGAACCGGTTTAATTTCGCAGGCTCAAAAAAGGAAGGAGTATCTGATGCCCGGAACATTGACTTTCTTTATAACCCTTATCCCCATGCTGATAGGATTGGGAATCGGCATCTATCTGATCAGTCTTCTCTACCGGCTGGTTGTAGCGGTGGAAAGGATAGCAGAGAGAACCGGCCGGGTATGATCAGCCTGGCTGGTGTAAATAAGAGCTTTCAGGAATTAATATTGAGAAAGGCCTTCAGTTTATGAAAGTAACAGGTATATTCATTGTTCTTCTTTGTGTCGCAGGCGCAGGCAGCGCAGCAGAAGATCCTGACCGGCTGGAGCCGTATCTGGAAACCCTCAGAGAGAGAGGTGCCCCGCCGGAGGATTTCGTAATCGGACAGCTGGATGAATATGATCTTATCATTTTTGATGACGCTCTTCATACTGCGGTAAGTCCATTTGATTATTACCGGAAACTGGTTTTCAATCCTGAATTCCAGGAGAAGGTCCGTTTCATATTCCTGGAGGTGGTCGCGGTAAACCAGCAGCCCGCCCTTGACCGGTACCTGCAGTCCGAAGAGGAGGATATAACTCTTCTCTACCCTGCATTCCAGAACGATTTCAGTGGGAGGGGATGGCCCTATAAGACTTATTTCGACCTGCTCAGGTCAATCAGGGAGGCAAACTCCACACTGCCGGAGGGAAAGCGGTTCAGGGTTATAGCTGTAAATGCCCCGGTTTACTGGAAGGAGATAGAAGATTCTCGAGATCTGGAGCTTTTCCGGCTTTCCCTGGCAGGAAACGATTATACAATGTACCGGATAATGCTCTCTTACCTCGATTATTTCGAATCTGGGGAGAAAGGGGTATTCCTCACCAATACAAGGCACGCCTACAAGGGGATAAAAAACGGCGAGGGAGATTATTTTCTGAACTGCGGAACCTTCTTCCATCAGAGAGATCCGGGTAGGACTTTTTCGGTCCGGTTTCACAACATCACCCTCAGTCTGAAGCGCAGGAAGGAACCGGACCCTGAGAAGCCGGGCAGCACTGAAGGGCTGGAGAAACTGGAGATAGAATGGATCAGGATGGAAGAAGGTTTATGGGACACCGCCTTCGGCGCGCACGGGAACAGGCCGGTCGGCTTCAGGCTAGATAACACCCCGTTTGGGAGAGCAGCTTATATAGGGAATCATATGCTGGATGCCGCACCGGGGCAGACCATACAGGATGCTTACGATGGGCTGATCTTTCTGGTTCCACTGGATAAGGTCAGAAGAACAGGGATGGTTGATTTAATATACACAGATAGCTTCAGAAAGGAGCTGGCACGGCGGTTGAAGATCCTGTATACGGAAGAACAGATGGAGGGGATTCTGAGGGAGAAGGGTTACCGGACAGTGATTGATTACATTGATAATGAGTTTTCAGAAGAGCCCGAGATCCCCCAGCCGCTCATCCGGGAGATAGGGTCGGTAAGCGAGTGGAAAGAGTAGAAATCGCCGAAGAAGAACGCCGCCGCATTTGGGATAGAAATATCATCCGAAGCTCCACCGCCACCCGGCAGTTAACAGCCCCGGGTTAAAATAATACCAGAAAGAGGTTGAAATAAGCTTTTGATTAAGTAATAATTACATCAATCAAAGCCAATCGAAATTTTCAAGGAGGGAGAGGAATATGAAGATTCAGGTGGGTGAGAAACAGTATTCCCTGCCAGGTGGTGGGATCAGGGGGGTAATCCTTCTCATAATCATTCTGATCGCTCTTTTTTCCGGTTTCTATTCTGTAGATGCCGATGAAGTAGGGATGGTGATGAGGTTTGGAAAGTATGTCAGGCAGACTTCACCGGGGCTTCATATCAAGGTACCCTTCGGAGTGGAATCGGTCAGAAAGGTCAAGATAAAGAAGGTATTCAAGGAGGAATTCGGGTTCAGGACCATACAGCCCGGAGTAAGGACTCAATACAGCTCCAGAAGCTACCAGAATGAATCCCTTATGCTGACCGGAGATCTCAACGTTGCTGATGTCGAATGGATCGTACAGTACAGGATAGAAGACCCATACAACTTCCTGTTCAAAATACAAAATGTCAGGGAGTCGCTCAGGGATATATCAGAGGCGATTACCAGAAAGGTTGTGGGTGACAGAACGGTCACCGGAGTTCTTACCAAGGAGAGGGTGGAGATAGCCAAGGAGGTCAAGAAGGACCTTCAGGAGACCCTGGAC
>WJIX01000051.1 GCA_014730075.1 bacterium
CTGTTGAATACCCCCTCCAGTGTTGATTTAACTGATTTCAGGACCTTTCCCTGGTGAGCCGATATGAAATTCTCGGATGATGAGTGGTTCAGTGCAAGAATGCCTCCCCGGTTCAGTTTCATTTCAGCCCACCTGAAAAACTCCATGGTATAATATCTGTTTATCTCTATATTTACCGGGTCTGGTGCATTGATCACGATCAGATCGTACCGGTTTCCGGTATGCCTCACATACCGCCGCCCATCTCCTACCACAAGCTCAGTCTCTATTTCAGAACTCTCTCCTGTTATGTAATGCTCGCGGAGTATCTCTATAAGCATTCCATCCAGCTGAACGAATTCCGCCGCCGTTACGGACTGGTGTTTTCTGATCTCACGGAGCTCCTCCCTCAGGCCTCCTCCCACTATAAGCACCCTTTCCGGATTCGAGTGAGAGAGCAGGGGGATGTGGATCATCTCCTCCGCCCGGCTGGTTCCCGGTATGGTGAATAGCCGCGAGCCCCCGGAAAAACATGAAATATTCCCCTCTCTTTCCACCACCGCTATTTCCCCGTACCTGGATGATCCGAAATCTCTAACCGAGTAGCCGGGAAACAGCCTCTCTATACTGAGATCATCAAGCATACGGCTGGCGAAGAAGAAAGCTGCCAGGGCTAATGCGATAAGAGCTGCCGCGGGGATTCCGGACCTCAGCGGTCTGGCCACCACCAGCGCTATCAGCACAAAGATCAGAAGCGCTATTTCGAACTGAGTGAGGAATCTTAGCAGAAACAGGGAGAACAGAATGCCTCCTGCCAGCGAACCCGCCGCTTCCAGAATGTAAACCCATGATACACCTGAGGATATACTTCCGGAGCGCTGCTTCCACCACCTGCTTCCTTCATTGTAGAGCAGCCCTGCGGCAAAGGCCGCCGGACCCATGACAATAGCGCAGAAAAGTACCGAGCCCGGCATGGGAGGGTATTCCCCTGGACCGCTGGATAGCACAGCCCTTCCCAGTCTGATGATCAGAGTAGTCGCCGGAAGCAGAAAAGCAGTTGATATGATAAGTATCTGAAAATTCCTGAACCTTTTTCTGAAGAGGTCTCCAAAAATCCTTCCCCCCAGAAGAGATCCGGCCCCTACCCACAACATCCAGCTGGCTATTATAATACCGATTACAAATTCGGTCCCCCTGAACAGCCCAAGCATCTCTCTGAGGAATACTGTCTGGGTAACAATCCCGTAAACACCAACCAGGATTATATCTATCTTTCTTACTTCAGCCGAAGAAGCCATAATTGGTGGCGCCGCCTACTCGAAGTATCCGTCCTCAAATATTTTTTCAAAATCAAGTTTCTGCCTGAAGTCCTCCAGGCTGTCCTTCTCCGTTTTCTCAAGCATTCCAGCCTCCACCAGGGAAAAAACGATTCTGCCAAAATCTACCGATTTCTCCACTCCCCAGAAATTGAAGACCTCTTTTGCCATGGGGCCAAATTCCTCCCTGGCATACTCCACAATGCCCTCCAGAAGCTCCGATCCGGATATATGCCTGGGTGGCCCGGAAAGCGATTTTATCACCCTCTCAACCGCTATCATAACGAACATATACGCCTTTTCATCGTATATCCCCTCAATTTCGGCCAGCTCCCTGATTCTTTCTCTGGTATCCTTCATCTCAGTCAAGGCGATCAACTCCGCTGCTAAGCCAATTCACTTAAAAAAAGGATTCTCATCAGTTTGTCACATTATTACATACGGCTCCAGAACGGTATCTTTCTTCCAGTGCGGATTCTTGTAAGGGTAGTCAGTATTGTAGTGAAGCCCCCTGGATTCTTTTCTCAGGTCGGCAGAGTATATTACCAGGCTGCAGACCAGGGTCAGGTTCCTGAGCTCCACCATATCCACCGATATCCCGTACCTGCCGTATATCCTGTTGACATTCTCCCTTATCTGCCAGATCCTCCTCCTGGCTATACTCAATCTCTCATTATTTCTTACAATTCCTACGTAATCCCACATCACCCTCCTGGCAAGGTCCCAGTCATGGTCCAGGATAACTGTCTCTATCTTTTCGGGGTCACCCGGCTGGGGCCACGAATAAAGGTCCGGATCGAACTCAGGATCGGGCCTGCTGTTCTCCCCGATCTTTTCTGAGCACCGGCTTGCCATGACAATTGCCTCCAGAAGAGAATTGCTGGCCAGCCTGTTAGCCCCGTGCACGCCAGAACATGATACCTCCCCGATAGCATAGAGCCTGTCTACATTGGTTATGCCGTTAATATCGGTCTTGACTCCTCCAACCATATAGTGGGCCGCAGGCACCACCGGAATCGGGTCCTTCTCTATCCTGATACCATATTTCCGGCAACTCTCATAAACAAAGGGGAACCTCTTCTTCAGCCACCCCTTATCCTTATCCGTTATGTCGAGGAATACATGCTTCTCGCCGCTCTTTTTTATCTCCCTGTCTATTGCCCGTGATACTATATCCCTGGGAGCCAGCTCCCTCAGCTGGTGCTTCCCCTCCATGAACTCCTCCCCCCTGGCGTTCTTCAGCACCGCCCCCTCTCCCCTCAGAGCCTCTGATATCAGAAGAGTCTTGGCGGTGGGACTGTATAAACAGGTAGGGTGAAACTGCACAAACTCCAGATTGGCCATCCTTGCCCCCGCCATGTAGGCAAGAGCGATACCATCACCGTTGGCAACATCCGGATTGGATGTATAAAGATATATCTTGCCCGCCCCA
>WJIX01000052.1 GCA_014730075.1 bacterium
ATGAAAGATAAAGCCTGAAGTAACCGCCCTTACCAGGATCGATCCCACCGAAGACCTGGCAACAATGATTCCGGCAGCAATCAAGACCACTGCCGCAGTTATGATAATCTTCTTAAACAAGCTAACAACCCCGGGTCTATACTTCCCCTCACCCTGTTGAAAAACAGGGTGAGGAAAAGAAACGGTCAGACTATTTGCTGGCAAAATCCCGGCAATATGATTTTTCAGAAAGTTTGCTCTTGCGGGCAGGAACTCTTTCCATATCAATCTCCTGCAGGGAATGTTGCTTATTCCTCAAGAGGGATTGCTTCCACCGGGCAACCTTCAGAAGCTTCCGTAGCGCAATCTTCCATATCCTCCGGGACAGGATCGTTATTATCGTATGCTACTGCCACATCTCCGTCCATTTTGAAAATGTCCGGGCATGTCTCCACGCAGAGTTCACATCCGGTGCAAAGATCCCTGTCTACTGATACTTTCATTACATGTACCCCCTTTTCTGTGAAAATCCATCACTTATTCTATCCGATAAATGCATTATATGTATATAAGAAAATTCTCGTAAGTGTCTTTTTCAACCCTTGCCTGATTTATTTCTACTTTCAGCATAAGGGCTTGCTCCCATGGCTGTCTTGCCTGAGCTCCATGGCGAGGGCATGAGGTCAATACCGGGCAGGGCCGGAATCGATCAGGGATGCGAAGGGAACTGGCCCTCTGCCATCGTCCTCTGCCGTCCGGATTTATCCCTGTTTTGATTTCGAGCCTGCCTCACACTACCACCTCTTGTGTCGGCGGGACGGAATTTCAGACGATGTTCTCATGGCTCAGATTTTTAATGAAGCAGCCACTGCGGGCGTATCTGGCCCATCAGTGATTAATTATTGCTTTCTCAGTTATCCTGTAAGGAAACTGTAGTTACAACGTTAGCGAGATTTTGTGAAATAAGTCGAAGGTTGACGAAGTGCCACTCTCTTTGTATACTCATTGTATAAACAGGGAGGTTGAAAGTGGTAATTAATATTCTCAAATGGGGTAATAGTCTGGGACTGAGAATCCCCAGGTCATTTGCTAAAGAAGCTGGAGTCGAAGAAGGCTCGAAGGTGAATATCTCACTCGAAGGTGGCAGCCTGGTCATAAAACCTGTCCGGCCCGCCAAATATCGTCTTTCAGATCTTCTATCCGAAGTACGGGAGGATAACATCCATGAGGAAATATCGGCGGGGGATGCTACCGGTCGGGAGGTCTATTGATGGTACGAAGGTATGTGCCGGATCGTGGAGATTTGGTCTGGCTTCAGTTTAATCCACAGGTTGGGAACGGGCAATCGGGTATTCGGCCCGCTCTGGTTATTTCGCCGAAATCATATAACTCGAAGGTGGGACTTGCTCTTTTCTGTCAGATAACTGAAAAAGTAAAGGGATATCCTTTTGAGGTAGACATTCCCAAAGCTCAGAAGGCATCTGGGGCGATTTTGTCTGATCAGATAATAAGCCTGGACTGGCGTGTCAGGAAAGCGAAGAAAATTCAAAGAGTGCCTGACGAAGCTATTCAGGAGGTACTCTCAAAGATTGAATCGTTGATCCGGGGTTAATAATAGACTCGCTAACTGGCGGTTGCAATTGACGGCTGCGGTTGTTATGCCGGTTGCAGGGCACCCTCCCCGCCGGCCTGCCGCAACTGAGCAGAAGATCGTCAGGGTTATAGAAAATAGTTAGGAGTTATTATGAACAGAAGAGATTTTTTTAAATATTCCATAGCAGTTGGGAGCGTATTTGCACTATCGCCGATGTTGACATCTTGTGCGGGCGTTCATCGAAAATCTTTTTATGAAAATCACGGAGGATTTACAATGCCTGATTTACCAGAAAAAACAACCAGAATTTTGAGTTATGCCGCACTTTCTCCGAGCGGACATAATACCCAGCCCTGGATTGTAAAAATTAAGTCGCCCTCAGAAATTATTATTCAATCGGATAAAACAAGATGGCTACCTGAAGTAGATCCCACAAACAGGGAAACATTCTTGTCCCTTTCGGCTTTCGCAGAAACACTATGTTTGGCCTCGCATGCGGTAGGTTTTGATGCCGAAATAAGTATAATTGCTGAGGATTTAAAAGATAGTGATATATTTCAGGTCAAACTGAATGAAATGCCCACTAAAAACGAACGATACCTGGGATTCATAAAGAACAGGGTTACAACCAGAACTGATTTCGATAAGAAGGAAATTAAAACCGAACAGATAAACGAAGTATTAAATATAGAACCGGAACATATTGAATATTTCCCTTTGGAAAGTAATGGAGGAAAATGGATTGCTGAGAATTTGCCGGAAGCTGTTAAACAGCAGTCATTTAATAATGATAAGCAAGAAGAATTATCGCATTGGCTTAGATTTTCAAAATCTGAAGCAAAGGAACGTGGTGATGGCATAACTGCTGAAGCTCTGGGTTTGAACTGGTTCGCAAGGTTCGTATGGTATAATTTCTACAGTCAGAAAAGTGCTATGGAGGATTCATTCCGCAACAGAGGAATTGACACGGCGAGAGAGCAGGTGGAAAACTGTTCTGGATTTGTGGTATTAACCAGTAAAGATAATTCTCTTGATTCTATTTTCGATTCTGGAAGATTATACCAGAAAATAGGGCTGAAGTTGACTGAACTGGGCATAGCCCATCATACCATGTCCCAGTTATTAGAGGAAGAGCCCTGGTCATCAGAAATCAAATCAAATTTAAAAATCGATCAGCCAGTTCAATTCGTTATCAGGATAGGCTATGGTGAAGATTCAAAACCCAGTATTCGAAGACCGGTGCGGAGCTTTGTCGTTTCATAAAATAGCCTGATACCGGTTTCAACCAGGCAACCTTAATATTATCATGTATTCATTTATTCATTACTATTTACAAAATTCTCATGATATAATGGAAGCGGGTTGCCAATAAGGTTTCATTCATATCTGTTCATAGTCAGGTTCATAGATACAGATGAACCGAGGATTGGAGAATGGATTGAGAATTATCCGGCCAGGTAAGAGAGGTTATCTATACCTGCTTTTACTGGCACTTAAAGCAGAATCAGTTTTAAGGTTTTCTGCGGGACTGCAGCAGCAGAGCATTCAGAATAGTTATCCTTTGCTCTAGAGTATTGGCTTAACCGAGAGGTAGTCAAAAATGGCGATTGATATTATTGTTTTGAAGGACCAGGGAATCATAAAGCTTACCTATTCACCCGGGGAGATTACACAGGAGGAGCTGGAAGAGCACAGGGGCCTGGTGGCTGAAGCTATAACCGAGAGCGGCATAAGGAATGTACTTGTCGATCTATCAGGGCTCACGCAATTGCCTCCAATTGTGACGATCATCGAACATAACGCGGCTCTTTCAACTCAGAGTACCCTGCGTACAGCAAAGTTTGCGGTTCTCTGCAGGTCGCTGGGTGAGAACGAGCAGTTTCTTGAAACCTCGGGGCTGAATCGCGGAGTTCAGATCAAATGCTTCAGATCGATGGAAAATGCGTTATCCTGGCTTGGTGACTGAATGACCGCTATTTCCGGAATTGCGGCAGAGAGTGTACCCGGGGCAGATCACTGAAACGATATTCATTATAAAATAAATCAGATGAAATCGGCAAAATACATTATAGCTGTTCTTACAGTCTCAGGAGCATTCATTCTGTGCATATGTCTTTCGGGGGCTATACCGGTTGGTCACTGGGGCTTTGCTATATGTATGAATTTCCTGTTCGTGCTTATTTATACAGTGATCTTCGAAACATTGATTTCTCCGGATTTGTCAGGCGTATATTTCAGGCCCGGGCCGTTCGAGAGAGGTGGGTCAATCTACCTTTGGGGGGGGTGAAGTATTATAAGTATTTATTGAAATTGATCGGATGGGAAAAGATTATACGGAAAGATCAAATGATGATAAGAAATAACCCGGACTCACTGTGAGAGTTCCAGAGATGGACAAAGAGCTCTGAAACAATACACCTGTTTGCGGCAATTTCCGTATTTGCATTCACCATCTGGGTTGGATGGAGATATTCGGTAAAAGGGACCGGGCTGGTTGTATGAAATCTCCTGATCAGTCTCTAACCGGTGATGCTTCAGTGGTACAATCGCCCGTGGGCAGAGCGATTGACAGGATATTATGATTTGCGTTTTCGGAATGATTAGTATTACAATCTTATTAAAATGTTAAACATTCTAATCAACCCCCTAGAGAATACATGTAAGTAACCTAATCATAATTGGTTCCTAAGCGGTAGTTCTAGACAAAACCTCCTATTTTTTTGTTTTTAAATTAAAGCCACTTGCGATGACTATATATAAGAATCTTAATATCATTAAGCATGAAAACTATAAAAACCTGAGATGTAAAATTAACAAAAAATGCTATATATCTAAAAGAAAACAGTGCCCAGCCGGATTGCTTCAGGAGTTTCCCCAACGGGGGTAAGAATCAACCGAACAAAGGGTTCAGATTGCCCTATCTGTTTAATAGGTCCTTATCAATTTCTCCGAAATCCCCCTATTTATATTTGTCTCTGCCAGCTCCTCAGGAATCAGAAGAACACTGTTATCCTCATCAGCATGGACCATTCGCTCAAGAAAAATCTCCGGAACTGATTTTCCGCTGAACCTGTTCGAAAAAGCTAGAGTAATTTTACGCCCTCTTATGGCGTAATCATGTATAAAAGTGCCGGGGGACAATTCCTTTGTATCCAGATGGACCAGGTTGCCGGTTTCAGCCATACCCAATAGAGCGTATCCGTATGATTCCCAGTTAACCGGAACAAATATCCGTTTCGACGAGTACGAATCCCTTAATTCCGGATTTACTAACTCCATCTGCATCTTAATATACCTGGATATTCGATCATTAACTCTGGAATGATAGTAGAAAAATGTTCCGTGTGGTTCTTTTTTTGATTCCGGATTTATCGAGTTGTATGTCCTGTAAAGTAACTCGGGAAAAACTAGGTTTAACACAATGATAGATATGATAATCAATACTGCTTTGCTGTTCTGGAACCGCGTAAACATTAATTCCGAAAATATGAGAATGAAAGCGGGGATTATTATGAAGAAATGCCTTGTTATCGGCACAGGGTAAAGCAGCCAAATAAGCATTGATGGTAATATCCAGAAAAGAGAAGCAGTTATTACTCTTCTACTTGTACGTTTTGTTTTCATACCCTTTCTGAATTTCTCACGCAAATCGTAAATGAAACAGAAAAGAATAGAGACCAGCATGGCAGAACCCATCCCCATAAATGCCCAGGCCATCGATTTAAGAACTCCCTGAATAGTAATTGGTTTGAAATACATCGCCAGGAACCTCTCGGCAAAGCCTGTTATCCCCAATCCACCAGAAGAAGATTGAATAGCTATAGTCGATAACAATGAAAAATATGAAATAACCGACATTGTAAATACAACGAGAAGAAGAATCAAATTTCTCAGTTTTTTCTTTGAAAACAGAATATAAACTGCTGCCGGGGGTATTAAGAAAAGAACTTCTGTTCTCATGATAACGGCAGCTGAAAATGTGATAAAGGTTACAATAAAAAATAAAACACCCTTCAAAGATGACGAAATCCTGCTGAAAGCGTGGAAAGAAATCAGAGCCAGAACCAATGCCGGCATGACCGGGTGAAAATACGTTCCCAATTCCCAGGTTATCGGCGAAAAAATAAATATCAGTAAAGCTCCTGTTGAAATAACCGGATTGTATAACTTCCTAAATAATGAATAAAGCGGCCAGGTGATGAAGGATGCGCTCAAAACACCGAACCAGTTCAGGAATCCAATAATGTGTCGGGGGGAATCGAACAATAGAGGATATACAGCCCTGAAAATAAAATATATACCCGGATTAAGCTGTCTGCCGTACAAAATGCTCTCTGCAAATGAACTATCCGGAGAAAGCATTCTTGCCATACCTGCAGCCATGACCACTGAATCCGGTTCGCTCATGCCCTGTCGATAGATGAAAACAAGCCTTGTAATGAAGGCGATAACTATTAGTCCCGCAGCGATCAGTCGGTCTTTGTTTCTTTCTTCCAGGCTGATGATTATCCCCCTGGTTATACTATGTAAAACAAAAATAAACTAAAACTGGCAGCGCAACTGTACCGTCACATCAGTTTATAGCCAAACACGATTTGTTTCAAGCTCAAGAAATAGTCAGTAACCCCGGATTTCCATTAGGAAAAATGCACCCTGATATCTTAGAATCTGCTGATAACCGGTAAAATGTATTATTATGGAAGAAAGATTTACATACAGATGGGCGCTTCTGCTTACCGTGATCGGTATTGCTATCAGCACAGGCAATATCTGGCGGTTTCCGCGGGTAGCCGCGCAGAACGGGGTCGCGGTGTTTCTGATTCCCTGGATGCTCTTCCTATTCCTCTGGTGCATACCTTTTATTTTAGTCGAGGTGGGGATGGGGAAGATGACGAGGATGGGTAAGATTGGGGCTTTCGGGAAGCTGAACGGGAAGTTCACCTGGATGGGCGGATTCATCGGATTCTGCACTCCGAGTATCACCATCTACTACTGCGGTTTTACCGTCTGTTGCTTCCGTTACGCGGCGGCTTCTCTGATTGATATCGTGATGTGGCTGGCGGAGCTGCCGCTGGGGGGCTCTGGCGGGGCGACTCCACCCCATTCTGGTCGGCTTTTTCGGGGAGCCAGCTGGCTGTGTTATTCCACTTTGGCGCTATCCTTTTTACCACCCTGGCAATCGTCCGCGGGTTGATTGATTGACAGGATATTATGATTTGCGTTTTCGGAATGATTAGTATTACAATCTTATTAAAATGTTAAAGGAGGTATGGATGAGCATGGATGATAACAGAACGGTAACAGAGGATGGCAGGACTGATCGCAAAGTTAACGCAGTAAGCGGGGGACTTCTCCTGATCTGGATCGGTATTGCCATGTTGTTCGATGCCGGATGGGGTTTTGGGCTGCTTGTGGTTGGAATCATACTTCTGGGCGAGCAGGCGGCCCGGTGGATATTTCAGGTAAAGTTCGATAAATTCTGGGTAGTGGCGGGAACAGCCTCTCTTGTCGCCGGTGTACTGATTCTGTCTGGAGTGGAAGTATCGCTTGTCCCGATCCTGCTAATTGCCGCCGGGATAGCTCTTCTTCTGTCCATACGCGGCAAAGAAAATAAAGGGAAATAATAAATATTAAGTGTTATTCTTCTTTTCATCGATCCTTTCAGGGCAGAGAGGCCGGTATCAGGCCTCAGGTCCCGTGGAGAGGGAGTAATAACAGGGGCTTGGAGATAGCAGGACTGCGAATATTAAATGCCGATTCGACAGGTTGAGACATGGAAGGAGATAACAGGCTGTTGAAGGATGGAAGTCATATCTATAAAGCTAACAGAGAGGTTCGTCATGCCGAAAGGCCCGGGTTCCGTATTAACGAACTGGAGATCTCTTCTGGCCGAATGGTGCCGTGGCATTATCATAATAACATCCGGGATACATTCTACCTGCTGGAGGGGCAGATCACCATATACCTGCGTAATCCGGAAGAAGAAATTTCCCTGGGGCCGAACGAGACCTTTTCGGTCGAGGCAAAGAGGCCTCATAAGGTTGTAAACCCTGGAGATGCTTCATCAACGTTCTTTGTGCTGCAGGGAATCGGGGAGTATGATTATATCCCCCTTGAATAGAAGTGGCCTGTCTTGGATTAAAGATAAGGGGACGGAGAAAGCACCGCGTTTAACCAAGCCATATATAAAAAAAAAGGGATGCCATGATAATACTATTCACCAGAAACAGGGTCAGGGATTACCGGAGATGGAAAGCAGTTTTTGACGCAAACCTTGATTCTGCCCATGAAGCGGGCTTGGAACTGATCAACCTGTGGCGAAGCGTGGAGGATAGTAATAATCTTTTCTTTAGCTTCAGAGTCAGAGATATTGACAGAGCCAGATCATTCCTGAATGATCCGGCCTCGCAGAAGGCGGGAGAGGAGTCAGGGGTTATCGATGGAGAGTATTATTTCCTGGAATCTGTCCAGGGTTGATGAGACCCCGGCAGCTGGATGTAGAGGGCCGGGGGTTGAAAAAGAGGAGGAGCCGTGAGATACTCACTTTTACTGGTAGCAGGGTGTATTGTTCTTGCTGCTCTCTTTGCATACGATGCAAAGAGCGCCGGGGGCGGAACGGAGTCCGGGGAGGAGGAACATAACACCGAGCAGTTCCTTGCCAGGATTTCCTCGCTCGAGGAAAAGGTTGAATCTCTGGAGAGGAGGGTGCTGACTCTGGAGGCCCGGCAGCATGAGACGCTGACCAACATCGTTGTCCCCGAGAGGTGGCCGGAAATGGAGTCGATCCCGCCCGGATGGGAGCAGAGGGAGTTCAACGGAATGCCCTATTACATGGTGCCGGTACAGAGGGATTCGAACAGAAGCGCCGAGCCGAATCGGTAAGCCGCTTTCTCCCTGCTCAACTGAAAGCCCCTTTATACTCGCGATCATAAGGATTAACGGGGATCAGACGGTTATCCATCAGGGTTAAATCCTGCAGTCAGAAGATAAAAGCACGGGAGAGATAGATAAAGATGAGACCGAAATCAGTCACAGTGATTGCCATAGTGAATTCATTCGGAGCATTACTTACTGTAGTTTTCTGGGGGATGGTCCTGGTAAGGATTTTCGCTCCGGAATCACCCCCTCCCGGTCTGGACAGAGCTTCTCTTTCTACCACCTTCGGGTTCATGGTTTCTGACCTTGCCTGGGCCACCGCCCTGCTTGCGGTGAGTGCGATCGGGCTGGTTATGCTCCGCGCCTGGGGCTGGCTTGCCGCACAGATGGTCAATATTCTGTGGCTCTACTCCATGACGGTTATATGGTGCCGGGACCTGTATTCCTCAAGTATCAGCCCGGGAGCAGTTATCTTTATGCCATTTGTGCCCTTTTCTGCCTGGGCGGTAATTGCTCTCTGGAAGCAGCGACAGGTATTTGGAATCCGGGACCGTCGGGGAGAATAATCGATAGTGCGGTTATCAGCAGAATATGATCCGAGCCATTTCCGCAAGCTCTGTTTTCAGCCGGAGTGAGCGCTCCGTATCCCAGAGGGCCGTAAAGATTCTGATAAACATCCTTGCGAAAAGATATGAAGAAAGAATTTCTCTTTTGTTTATCAGGGGCGGGAATTAAGTGGGAAATAGCCATAAACTCTTGACAGGAAATATTACTGCTGGCAAAATGGCGTACGCAGTTTTCTTGATTTTACAGCGCCGAGGGTAATATTATTCCGGAATTTTTAAAGAAGGAAATAATATTTCTATTTTACTTATAAACAGGTTTTCCGTGATGAGGATCGTTTCAGGCGCTGTCGGCTGGGCATTTTAAGCAAGGAGGATAATCTATGGCGAAGATGACTATGGGGCTTTTTTCGGGATCGCTGGACAGACTGACCGCGGCCGGTGTCGTTCTCGGCGGAGCCGCCGCCGATGATATGGATGTGGATCTGTTTGTACTTCTTCAGGGAGCACGGGCTTTCAAGAAAGAGATTGCCGAAGACCCTGACCAGCTGAGGCTTTCGGAGAATGATCACCTGAGAGAAGAGTTCCTGGAGTCACTGGACCGGCTGAATGTCAGCCCCTGGCTGGAATTTTTCAGGCAGGCAAAGGAACTGACCAATGTTACGGTTCATATCTGCGGGCTGGCCGGTAAGATATGGGGCGGTGAGAAGCTGGAGGATTTCGTGGATATAGCAGACGATATCTGCGGTATAGGGGAGTATCTGACCTCCGCAGAGGAAGCTGATATACACCTGTTTATTTAGGGAGAAAGGCAGGAATAATGGATTCTGAAGAACTTAGAGGAATGGAAGTAGACGAGCTGGTGGATGCCAGGGGGACGGCCTGCCCGGGCCCGCTTCTGGCCGCCAAGAAATCTCTGGGAAAGATAGATTCCGGCCAGACCATGGAGATACTCTCCTCCGACGAGGGGACCAAACGGGATGTCCCCAAATGGGCGAAGAAGAAGGGACATGAGTATCTGGGGACCGTGGAGGAGTCCGGGTACTTCAGGATTTTCATAAGGAAGAAATAGGACCAGATGGCAAAACAGCCCGCAATACTGGTCTTTTCCACCGAGAAGATTTCAGATCCGGCGATAGATATGGCCGGACTGATGAAAATGCATTATCCGCCATCGGTATACGTAATGACAGTTCCATGCTCCAGCGCGATCAAACCGAGGTGGATAATGCACGCCTTCCGGAAAGGTTTCAGGGGCGTTTTCATAGCGGCTGACGGAACTGACTGTCCCTACAGCGACAGATGCACCGAGCTTACAGGGAATATAGTGGCAAGAACCCAGGAAATGATGAAGCAGAAGGGAATGGACCCCGCACGCCTCAGGATGGCGGCGATATGCTCGGTGTGCTCGGAACCGTTCGTCCGGCATATGAAGACCTTCACCGAGAAGCTTTCGGAGGGGGAGGTTTAGAGAAGGTATGCAGAAAGAAAGCGGACATGCCGAATACGATGTGCTGGTAGTGGGAGGAGGGATTGCCGGGCAGGAGGCGGCCCTGAATATGGGCAGCATGGGGTACCAGGTCCTGCTGGTGGAGAAGGACCTCTCGATGGGCGGAAAGATGCTTCAGCTTAGCAAGGTGTTCCCCACTCTGGACTGTGCCGCCTGCATAGCAACACCCAAGGTTTCAGAAACCGCCCGCCATCCGAATATTACCATATTTACAAACAGCGAAATGAAGGATCTTAGCAGAGAGGAAAATGGAAGCTTCTCCGGCATACTGGTAAAAAGCCCCCGCTATATTGACGAGCACGCCTGTACAGGATGCCAGGACTGCGAGGAGGCCTGCCCGGTGATCGTAAGGGATCAGTACCAGTATAACCTGGTGGGACGAAAGGCGGCCTACATACCGTTCAGTATTGCGAGCCCCAGGGTTGCGGCGATCGATATTGATAACTGTATCCTGTGTGGGGCCTGCGAGAGGGCCTGTCCGGCGGACGCGGTCGATTTCCGCCAGGAGAAGGAGGAGATGCCGGTAAGGGTAAAGACTGTAATTATCGCTACCGGGTTCAGGTTGTTCGACCCCACGGTAATAGAGCGGTACAACTACAGAAAGCTCAGAAATGTAATAACTTCAATGCAGATGGAAAGGCAGCTGGTCCCTACCCGCCCCTATAACAATGTCCTGAGGCCCGGAGATGGCAAGATGCCGGATAATATAGCATATCTTCTATGCACCGGCTCCAGGGATGAGACTCTGGGAAACCCGATCTGCTCGCAGGTATGCTGCATGTACTCCATAAAACAGGCCCAGCTGGTGTTGGGAGCTCTCCCCATGGCGGATGTAACCATCTACTACATAGATATCAGGGCCTTCGGGAAGGGCTTCGAGGAATTCTACCGGCAGACCTTTGATATGGGGGTGGAATTCGTTAAGGGAAAGGTTGCGGAGATAGATGGAGAAGAAGATGGAGACCTTATACTGAAATATGAGGATGTGGAGACCAGCACCATAAAAGAGGCCAGGCATGATATGGTGGTTCTCTCGGTTGGAATCCTGGCCAACCGGGATCCGGAAAACCTCTTTACCGGCGGAGAACTCGATATCGATGAATACGGATATGTCAGGCAGCCGGCTCAGCTCTCCAGCCCGGCCAGTACCAGCATGGAGGGTGTATTTGTTGCCGGTACCGCCTCGGCACCGATGGATATCCCCGATTCGATCTCCTCTGCCGGAGCGGCGGCCGCCGAAGCTGCCGGCTACCTGCGTAAGGGAATGATGAAATGAGAAACAGGATAGCAGTATATATATGCCATTGCGGCTCAAACATAGCAGACCATGTGGATGTGGAAGCAGTAAGAGATGCTATAGCCGGAGAAGAGGGAGTAGTACTGGCCAAAACCACCATGTTCGCCTGCTCCGATTCGGCCCAGAGCGAGATGATAGAGGATATCAGGGAAAATGATATCGACGGGATGGTGGTGGCCTCCTGCTCTCCCAAGCTTCACCTCTTTACTTTCAGGAGTGTGGCTGAGAGGGCGGGGCTGAACCCCTACAATTACGTTCAGGCCAATATTCGGGAGCAGGTCTCCTGGGCTCATTCGGACAAGCCGGAGCAGGCCACGGAAAAGGCCCTTCAGATTGTGAGGATGGCAGTGGCGAAGGCCCGGCTGAGCGCTCCTCTGACCCCCCCCTCCATCACCAGTGAAAATGTAATTCTGGTTGTGGGAGCAGGTGTGGCGGGGATGAGAGCGGCCATAGAGCTGGCCGATATGGGCTCAAAGGTTTACCTGATAGAGAAGGATCATTACGTGGGTGGAAGGGCCGGCCAATGGGGGAATCTCCATGTTCCGGGAGTTAAGGGTGAGGGACTGGTAAAGGACCTGTATGAAGAGGTGGCAGGGCGGGAAGGAATTACCCTGTTTACCGGAACGGAGGTTATATCCAGTTCCGGAAGTGTGGGAAGCTTCGAGTTGACCCTCCGGAGATCACCCAGGTACTTCAATCCGAAAGGGATCGATACCTCCGGAAGCGAATTCACCGGGAAGGTCCGCAAGGCTGTTGAGGCCTGTCCCGAGGAGCTGGATGACGATTACGATTTCGGGCTGACCGCAAGGAAGGCGTTCCGGCATAGCCATCCCGGACAGTTCCCGGATTTGCCCTCAGTGGATATGCAGGCCTGCACTCGCTGTGGAAAGTGCGCGGAGATACTTGAGGGTGTGGATCTGGAGCAGGAGGAGCAGAGGGTTACGGTAAAGGCCGGGGCAGTGATACTCTGTACCGGGTTCAGTCCCTATCAGCCGCAGGAGGGCGAATTCGGTTACGGAGAGATAGAAAATGTGATATCCCTCCAGGAATTCAGAAGAATGATGGCGCTCAGCGGGAGTGGCGGCCGGCTTCTCTTCCGGGGCAGGCCGGTAAATACCATATCTTATATCTACTGCGTGGGAAGCAGGCAACTGGAAGGCGATAATAAGTACTGCTCCAGGTACTGTTGCTCAGCGGCAATTCATACCGCAAACCTGGTCCGGGAGAAATTCCCCGGAGTGAGGAATTTTCATTTCCACCGGGGAATCAGGAGCTACGGCAAGCTCGAAGAGCTGTATGAAATCTCCTGCTCGGAAGGGGATATCTATTTCCAGAGCAGGGACGACGAGCTCCCCGAAGTGATAAAAGAGGACGGCGAAACGATTGTAAAGATTGCGGATATATTGACCTCCGGGAGGGATATCGAGGTGGGGGCCGACCTGGTTGTTCTGGTTACCGGTATGGTTCCCAGGGATAACAGCCGCCTGGTGGATGTTCTGAAGGTCCCGGTCGGACGAGACAGGTTCTTCAACGAGGTTCACCCCAAATTGAAGCCTGTGGAGGTAGTAATAGACGGAATCTATATTGCGGGAGCCTGCCAGTCGCCCAGGAATATTAACGAGAGCATGAATTCCGCCCTTTCGGCGGCGGTAAAATCGAATTCCCTTGTCAGCAGCGGAGAGATCGAGCTCGAACCGACCATGGCGGCAGTGGACAGATCCCTTTGCGGCTGGTGTGGCGAGTGCGCCAGGGCATGTCCCTTTGATGCGATAGTCAGAGAGCAGTACGAGGGTAAGGAGGTTGCCGCGGTTAACGAGGCGAACTGCAAGGGGTGTGGAATGTGCCTTCCGGTATGCCCGGTTAACGCTATACAGCTGACCGGAAGCTCTGATGCGGAGATAGAAAGCATGATAGAGGCATTGATAGATTTAAAGTGAGATTCTTATGCCAGGGAGCAAAAAGACAGTGGATGAAATGAAGAAGAAACGGGAAGTCTCCCCGCAGCTGAGAGAATCCCTGAAGGAGTACAACCGGATCAGGAAAATTATTATCAGCGAACTTGGATCGGAACCAAAGACCATACCGGAGATCGCCAGGAGCTCAGGCCTGGAAGAGAATACGGTTACATATCACCTCATGACCATGATGAAATACGGAGAGATCGAAGAGGACAGGATGGATGATATGGATGAGTACTATTACTACCGGTTGGGGAGTGATTAGTATGGCCCGGATCGATCATACTTTTGCGTCCAGGATAGAGATGTTCGGAGGCATCGATTTCACCGCCTGTTACAACTGCGGGCACTGTACTGCTGTATGCCCCCTGGTGGAGGAGAACGCCTCCTTTCCGCGCAGGATGCTCCGCTATACCATCCTGGGAATGGAAGAGGATATCCAGAGCTCCCTGGATCCCTGGCTCTGTTACTACTGCGGCGACTGCAGCGAGACCTGCCCACGGCAGTCCAATCCCGGCGAGATAATGATGTCGCTGAGAAGGTATCTCACTTCCGTTTATGACTGGACCGGGTTCTCCCGCAGGTTCTATACATCCAGGAAATGGGAATTTGGCTCCATAGCGGCGGTGGCGGCGGTAGTAGTTCTTCTTTTTGCCCTGTTTCTGCGGCCAACCGCGGATCCATCCGGCCTGATAAATGCTGATGGCGGAGTGAAGATTAACAGCTTCGTTGAGGGGATGAGCAGCGAAACCTTCGTCAGTGTGATAGAGATCGGAGACTGGGTAATGGCTGCGATAGTATCCTTTTTTCTCCTGTCCAATATATTCAACATGTACCTAAAGGTAGTGGTCAGGAACAGGAAAGTAAGCCCTCCCCTTTCCCTCTATGTGAAGGAAGCCTGGAACCTGGTATACCACTTTGCCACCCAGATCAAGCTCTCTAAGTGCAGCGACCGGACCTACTGGGGACTGCACTGGTTGCTGATGTCCGGTTATACCATCATGTTCACCATGATCGTCCTGTTCCTCCCCTGGTTCCAGGTGGAAAAGATACACCCGATCTACCATCCTCAGCGGTTCCTGGGATATTACGCCACCTTCGGCCTTCTGCTGGGCTTAATAGTATGGAGCGTCCAGAGGATCAGAAAGAGCGGGGAGAAGCACCGGTATTCTCATTCCACCGACTGGTTATTCCTGGTCATGCTTTTTCTGACCACCCTGACAGGGATACTGGTGCATATATTCAGAATCAGCGGTATGGTCCCCCAGACATATTATACCTTCGTTATTCACCTGGCCATCCTGGTGCCGATGCTGGTAGTGGAGGTTCCCTTCTCCAAATGGTCCCACCTGGCGTACAGGCCCTTCGCCACATATTTCTATAATCTGATCAATTCAGCCAGGATGCTGGAGGAGAAAAAGAAGAAGTAACCTTTCTGCCGGTTACCTTCCGGGGCCGATTAATCTTGAAACACCACCTCCCATTCAATACTATTAATCAGTGTCCGGTATCTAAATGAGGGCTGATGATCCGGAAGGGGTATCAATGTCAGATTCGTTGGAAAAGAGGTCGAGGGTTCCGGGCATTCTGATCATGTTCAAGAGGGCGCTCTGGAATATATTCGAGGATGATATCTTTACCCTGGCCGGAGCGGTTGCTTTCTTCGCCACCCTTTCGCTTGCTCCGCTTCTGGTGCTTCTGCTGTCGGTTACCGGGCTGTTCTCGGGTTCGTTTCACCAGGAGATCATCTCGGAACTGGAACTGCTCCTGGGCCCTGCCGCGTCCAGGGCTATAGATGTGGTACTCATCAATATTGAAGAGCAGGAGCTGGCCGGCAAGATATCGGCCCTGATAAGTATAACCATCCTTCTCTTTTCATCCACGGCGGTATTTGTACAGCTTCAGAAGGCAATGAACCGTATCTGGGGAGTGCAGCCCAGGCCGGGGAAAGCGGTAAAGAACTGGCTGAAAAAGCGTCTGGTTTCGCTTGTCATGATAATGGCGATTGGGTTTATACTGATACTTTCGATTCTGTTCAAGACAGGGCTCTCCCTCATCCTTGGAGATATTGGCAACGTGATGAATGTCCTGAGCTCGCTGGGAAGCATAGTTGTGTATATAATACTGTTCGGGTCAATGCTCATTTATGTTCCCGACATAAGGCCGGCCTGGCGTGATATCGCTTTCGGCGCTACTGTTACTGCCCTTTTCTTTCACTTCGGGAAATGGGCTATCGGGCGGTACCTCGTTTTCACCGGGATAGGCTCGGCATACGGCGCCGCGGGGACGCTGGTGATAGGGCTTCTCTGGGTGTACTACTCAACCCTGGTGGTTTTCCTCGGGACAGAGCTGGCCAAGGCGTTTACGCAGAGGCACAGCAGGGAGATTAATTCTGGTTAATCTTCAGTGGGTTGCTGATTTCCGGATGATATGAAAAGGGAGGGCCTTTTCAGAATTCCCTCCCATCTGTTTGCTTCACGGCTCTGCCGCCGTGAATATATTGATTTATCAGGTCCTCCGCGGTCTCGGGCTGTTCTCATATAAAGGATAAAGTGAAATCCGTTAATTCGAAATCCTCAACCTGCATCGAAAATAAACCGGGGAAAATCTTCCTGCCTCAGATCCCCTGAATATTTTTTTACGTTACCTGATTGCCGGTGGTTAGAATCTTCCCCCGGATCTTCTGCCTCCGCCACCGCCGCGGCGGGGACGAGCCTTGTTGACATTAAGAGTTCTGCCCATGAATTCCTGTTCGTTCAGAGCATCCATGGCTTCCTGAGCTTCGTCATCATTAGGCATTTCAACGAAACCGAATCCTTTGGACCGGCCTGTATCCCTGTCCATGATGATCGATACCGAATCAACCTCGCCGTGAGCTTCGAAAGCTTCGCGAAGATCATCCTCGGTGGTATCGTAAGAAATGTTCCCTACATAAATGTTCATTCTTACCTCCTGATAGGTCCTTAATACATAACCTGGACAGATATAAGTCGCAAGGAAGATGACTCAGTAAACCCACTGTCAGAGTTGATTGATAAGGCAGGCTCTCGCTCTTCTCCCGGCCGGATTACTTTTTATTCAATCCCGTAACTTCTCTGTCGCAACATAATAATAAACAAGTACCGGTTTAATGCAAGAAGTAAACTGCATCCGGAGAAAAATAATCGAACCGCCCTTTTCCCGAAAAATCTTGCAAAATCAGGATAATCCCCTGAATATTATTTAAAGTATCGATCTGAAATTTCCAGTGTTCGGCCGGAAGGAGTATTTAATGAATAAATGGAGATGCTTAAAGGGTGCGCTTCTTTTTCTGATCTTTTTTGCGTCCACCACGGTTTCTGTTGCCGGAGAGCTTCAAACCATAAAGCTGCCGGCACCGGACAAAAAGGGTGGCCGGCCCCTGATGCAGGTACTCAATGAGAGAAGGACCAGCCGTGAATTCAGCACCAGAGAGCTGCCCGAGCAGGTCATATCGAATATACTGTGGGCGGCTTTCGGAATCAACCGGCCGGCATCGGGAAAACGGACCGCACCCTCTGCTGTTAACTGGCAGGAGATAGATATATACCTGGCCAGCAGGGAAGGGGTATACCTTTACGACCCCGGCGAACATTCCCTGGAGCCTTATATGGAAGAGGATATCCGGGAGCATACCGGGCGGCAGAAGTTCACTTCGGTGGCTCCTGTTAATCTGATCTACGTGGCTGACCACCGCAGGATGAAGGGGACCGATGATCAGCAGAAGATCTTCTATTCCGCCGCGGATACCGGGTTCATAAGCCAGAATGTATACCTCTACTGTGCCTCCGAGGGGCTCGCTACCGTGGTAATCGGGGCGGTGGACAAAAAGGCCCTGGAAAAGGTAATGGCGCTGGAGCCGCATAGGAAGGTGATCCTGACTCAGACCGTGGGGTATCCCCCCCGCTGAGGATAAGGCTGGCTGATCAAATCAGAATATACCTGATAAGGATATACAGGGTTGCTACTATGATAGATATTATCATCAGGGGGAACCCGTACCTGAAGTAATTCCTGAAATTCAGGGGGGTCCTGGTCTTTTCGCTGAAGCCGGCAGCCACCAGGTTCGCTGAAGCCCCCACTATGGTTCCATTTCCGCCCAGGCAGGCCCCCAGCGCGAGGCTCCACCACAGAGGAAGAGACTGCTGTATTAAGTAGGTGTGATATGCCGCTTCATCAAGCCCCTGGGTGTTCGGAAAGAGGGTGGTGCTGATTCGCATCAGAAGCGGGATCATGGCGGCTACAAAAGGAATGTTATCCAGAAAAGATGAGGCCAGGGCGGAAACCCATAATAGGGCCAGGCAGAGAAAGGGCATGTTTTCGCTCAGATTTACGATAGAGGAGGCGAGTGTTTCGAGCACGCCTGTTTTTTCCAGACCCCCCACCAGTATGAACAGCCCCATGAAGAAGAACAGGGTGGTCCACTCGATTTCCCGCAGGTGCTTCTCGATATCGGCCCCGCTCCAGACCATCAGAACACCGCCGCCACCCAGTGCTATTGTGGCCGGCTTCAGCCCCAGCATATTATGAAAGAGGAATCCGGCTATGGTCAGGGAGAGAACCAGAATGCTCTTCCTGAGAACCCCGCGGTTCTTGATGACCTTAGTTTCGTCCATTTCCGCAATGATACTGTCGTAATCCTTCCCGCCGGCCCGGAGGTCTTTCCTGAAGAGCACTCCCAGGACCGCCAGGGTCACTCCCAGAATGATCAGGGCCGCCGGCCCCAGGTGAATCAGGAAATCCACGAATGGAATTTCAGTAGCGCTACCTATGAGTATATTGGGGGGATCGCCGATCAGGGTTGCAGTTCCTCCAATATTTGAAGCAAGGATCTCTGAAATCAGAAAGGGGAAGGGGGAGATACTTAACATCTCGGCTATCAGAATGGTTATCGGGGCTATCAGGAGGATGGTGGTAACGTTGTCAAGGAGCGCTGACGAGACCGCTGTCAGAGCCGAGAACCAGAGGAGGATCTTCCACCTGCTTCCCCCGGTCATCTTGGTTATACGGATCGCAATATAGGTGAATGCCCCGGTCTCCTTGATCACGCTGATCAGAAGCATCATTCCCAGAAGAAGGCCGACCGTATTGAAATCTATGAACCGGAAAGCCTCCGCCTGAGTAAGAACGTGGAATAAAACCAGTAGCACCGCGCCCAGTACGGCTACTTTGGTCCGGTGGATCCTCTCTGTGATGATGAAGAAGTATGAAAGAAGAAAAACCGCGATCGCTGTTACAGTCAAAGGTGTCATTGCTAACCTTTGTTTTCGTAGATTCCCCTGCAGATATCATTCAGGGATATCATCCCGATCAGCTTCTTGCCGCTTACCACCGGAATCCTGTAAAGCCCATTCTTGTAAAGGATGGCCAGGCCCTTGAGCAGGCTGTCCTCTTCTTCAAGGGAGGGGGGGTTTACGATCATCAGGTCTTCGGCCACAAAGAGCAGTTCCTCTATGGTGAAAGAGTACTTTTCCAGCGCGCCGAAGCTTCGTACAAAATCGAAATTCTTTATAAGGTCGATGTAATCGGGAAGGAAAATGTGCATGAAATCATCAATCCTGATAATGCCGCGCAGGTTATCCTCCCGGTCGAGTACGGGGATTACCGAGTCTTCAGTTTCGAAGAACAGGCGGGCTATATCCTTCATTGGTGTATCTTCGTATACCCTGTGAAAATTCCTGTTTATATATTCTGATATCTGCAAGAACTATCCCTCCAAGCGGGGTCACAGAAATTTCTTCTCCGCTTCCTTCACGGTTTTTATGAAATCCTTTTCGTTCTCGCAGGCCAGCAGGGCCGACCTGAATTCCTGGTGTTTTATCAGACGGGAAATATTAGCCAGCGCCTTGATGTGGGGCCCCGAAACATCTATGGGGGAGACAAGCAGAAAGAATATCTGTGCCTTCTCACCATCCACCGAATCGAAATCGATTCCTTCGGAGGATATCGCCGAGCACAGATAAAGCTTATCTGCCACGGCGGTCTTGGCATGAGGCACGGCCAGCCCCATACCTATCCCGGTACTCTGCCTTCCCTCCCGCCGCATGATAGCCCCCAGGATCTCGTCCCGGTTATTCAGTCTGTGGGCGTCGCAGAGCAGGTTGACCAGCTCCTCCAGGGCCTCTTCCTTCTCCCTGGCGGCCAGCTCCAGCTTTATGGCAGATTTCTTTATCTTCTTCGAAACCTTCATGCCGGCTTCACTCTTTCCCGTATTTATGCCTCAGGGTTTCACATAAGCTCAAAAATAGCCCCGGTGCCTGAACTTGTCAATTCATTAAACTGATTGGAGAGGGGCAGGCGGGTTATTTCAGCTTCCGCCCTGACCAGTTAAATGCGGGGCAGGTCCGGCAAGATTAAACAGCGTTGAATATCCCCGCTCTCAGTGGCATCAAGGGATCCCTCCCCCTTCTGCCGGGTAATAATCACTATGAAGGGGGAGGGCCGTGGTGGGGGGTGAGCGGAGAGCTCAGACAGTTACCGTGCCGTAGCTGTCCCAGAGTTTAAGGTAAGCGGATTCGAAAGAGCGGTTCTCGGTATATTCCCGGGCGGTTTTTCTCATCCGCCTGAGTAAGTCCGGATTGTCTATAAGTTTAAGGGTGGCTTTTAAATAAGCTTCCCGATCCTCCGAAGTGACAATGAAACCTGTTCTCTGGTCTATCAGGTTTTCCCTGGGGCCTCCGCGGTCGGAGACTATTACAGGCAGACCGGAAGCCTGGGCCTCCAGAACCACTTTACCAAAGGTATCAGTTGTGGAGGGGAATATGAAAATGTCGCTGGAGGCATATGCCTGGGCCAGCTCTTCTCCGTCAAGAAAGCCGGTAAAGGTAACCGGAAGGCCCGATAGCGATTCTTTCATCTCTTCCAGATAGGGCCCGTCCCCTACTATTACCAGCTGCACACCATCTCTGAGGGAGGTCAGTTTACGGAAAGTTTCCGCAAGAAGGGGCATGTTCTTCTCCCTGGAGACGCGGCCCACGTAGAGAAGCTTGATATCGCTGTCTTCAACTCCGAACCTGTTGCTGAAAAACCCATTCCGGTTGGAGGGGTGGAACCTCTGAACATCTATGCCCCGGTGATAGAATCTTATCTTCTCCTCAGGTATCCCATTTTCTGTCAGCTCTTCACCGGTAGCGCGGGAAGGAACGTATACCATGCCCATCTGATTGTAATACCAGGAGATATATTTCCACATCAGCCCTTCCACCGATTCGTCATCGGTCAGGCGGTTTACATACTGGGGCAGGGCAGTGTGGTAGGTGCCGAAAATCGGGATTCTGAGAATTCTGGAAATGGCCAGGGCGGCGAGGCCGACCGGGCCTGGAGTGGCTGAATGAATGTGGGTGAAGTTCTCTCGGTAGCAGTAATCCAGCATCTTCACCAGCGGAGGGTAGAAGAGCTTCATATCGGGATACTCCGGCATCTGGTAACAACCTATTGGCTCGAAATTGGTAACCCTGGGTGATTCGGGGTCCGGCCCGCAGGTTATGATGGTCTGCTGTTTGTTGTTCTTCAGCGCCATCCTTGCCTGCATCTGAAGGGTAAGGGCAACCCCGTTGACATCATGATATGTATCGGTGAAATGGGCGATCTTGAGTTCAGGGCTGCATTCAGTTTTTTTCCTCTTGATGAAGTGGTCCCGGCACTCGGTGGAGAAGCGCCGGTCCTTGATGAACACGGCGTGGGAGATGAAGTACGGCGCCAGCATCAGGTAAAGCGAACCGACCGAACCGACAGTATGGAATATATTGAACATGTTCGCTCCGGGGAGGTTGTCCAGTATTGAATCGGCTGAATGCCTGAGGCACTTTTCCGATATCTTATTGACGAACTCGAACCAGACCTCCTCCATATCCCATGGCTCGAATTCGGTCTTGTCCAGCATATCGCTGAACCGGGGATTCTCAGATATTATCTCCCTGGCCTCCCGTCTGATGAGGGCCTGAATGTTGTCCGGCTTTGATTTCTTCTTATCGGAAGATCTCCGGTTTCCTATCATGTTACGCAGCCGTTCCACCAGCCCCTTCCCTCCTTCGGGAGGGGGGAGCAGGGTACGGTCTGCGAATCGCAGGAATAAGGCCACATCGCTGTAACGGTCCAGGTCGAGCCTGTTCTTGTAGAACTGGTAGGCGATACTGTAGAGATTGTGGGCCAGTGTTTTCGGGGTCGAGTTCTTACCCTTGACCCTGGTGTTGCCAAGCCCTATACCCTCAAGGAATTCATCCTTGCTGGCTGCGCCCTTTACTTCCGTATAGACCCTGGCGATATTCAGTGAGGAATGGTCATCCGAACCCCCAATGATGTTCTTTTCCCAGGGCCTGCTGCCGTATGGTTCCATATCGTGCCTGTTGGAGATATCTTCTATATCCCGGGGGGCCAGCCCGCCGAGGATCTCTTCAATCATATTATTCTGGTATTCATCCCTGGAGCCGTTAAGCTCGAAGTTCTTGAAGAGAAGGAGCATCTTCTCCAGGTGTTCAAGGGTAAGGCGGTCATTGATTGAGAACATCGGGTGGGCTATCCCGTGTACGATCCCTTCCCGGTT
Organism: bacterium; assembly: GCA_014730075.1. GTDB lineage: Bacteria > Krumholzibacteriota > Krumholzibacteriia > Krumholzibacteriales > WJIX01 > WJIX01. Next base: position 22,338 of record WJIX01000052.1, read on the forward strand.
CAGATACTCTACCAGATCGAATACGCTCTCGCGGATACGGGATATATCCTCATGCTGGGCTTCGTTTATATCGTATACCAGCACGTGGAGTTTGCAGCCGTCTTCAGGGAAGTAGGTAGTTACCTCTTCGCTGAGGAAGGTGTTTTTCAGGTGTGCTATTTCCAGGCTCCCAGCCAGGGTATTGTGATCGGTAATGGTAACCAGGTCCATACCCCATCCTTTGGCTATGGCGTACAGTCTCATTGGGTCGGTATAGCTTTCCGAAGCTCCCACCTTTCTCAGGAACCACTGTGAAGGGCGGGTGGAATAACGGGAGTGGACATGTAGGTCCGCTTTCATACTTTTAGTCTTCATAACCGGAGTATCCTCCTTATCGCGATTTGACCGAATTCTTATCGGTTGTAAGGCCCCGCCCCGGCAGCGTCAGCCTTCGTCCGGAAAAAGGTGCTGATAATGGCCCGTGTTCTTCCATGCACCATTAATGAATAAGGAATTTATGTTTAGGCGGAGTTAAGATAATGCGAAAATATCCTTAGAAACATTTAACCTTATCCTAATATCAGAAAGGTATATTCTATCATATATCATGATTTTTCCCAGCGGGGTGAGAGTCCGGAAGAGTCCAGAATGGAGTTGAAGAGAGAAGAATATATATGTAAACTCTAATCGATCCAATCGGCCTGTCAGGGAAAGTTATATGTAAACGGTCTTTCAGGCCCTGGTCTCCTGCAGAAGCTTTTATTCCGCCGGGGGTTATTTATGGGAGAAAATGAGAGGAAATACCTGATCAAGGGGAAATTCTCCCTGGAGGAGATAGTAGATATAGAGCGCCTGCGGGGGATGTTAAACGATTTCTCCCTTTCGGCCGGTTATCAGTGCGAGCTTTATTCCTGCCCCGAGTGGAAATGTCTTATAAGTACCGGCAAAGCGGATGTATGCGACAGATTCCATCTGGAGAATCCTGCCGTAGAGAGCCGATGCGGGAAGAGCAGGTCAAACCTCAGGAAGAAAAGCGCCAGGGGGGAGAGGGCCCCGCTGGTCAGGAGATGCGATAACGGGTTTATGAGAGGAATTGCTCCCGTTTCAGTATATGGCGTGCACCTGGCGGATCTGATGACTGGCCCTGTTCTTTTTGATGAACCGGATATGAATCTTTTCAGGAAGCAGGCGGAAGAGAACGGATACGATACCGGACAGTACCTGGAGCTGCTGGGACGAATTCCGGTAATCAGCAGGGAAGAATTCATGAAGGCGTTGAGCTTTCTGGCCGAGATGACTGTGGTACTGACGGAGCGGGGCCTGGCCGAAAGCCGCAATAGAGA
>WJIX01000053.1 GCA_014730075.1 bacterium
ATGTGATTCTGGTAGGAGGGACCACCCGGATACCTGCGGTTCAGGAGAAGGTGAAGGAGATCTTCGGACGAGACCCGCATCAGGGAGTAAACCCTGACGAAGTAGTTGCGCTGGGCGCTGCTATTCAGGCCGGAGTCCTTTCCGGAGATGTAAATGACGTATTGCTTCTGGATGTGACCCCTCTTTCGCTCGGTATTGAAACCCTGGGCGGAGTTATGACCAAGCTGATCGAGAGAAACACAACCATTCCGACCAAGAAGAGCGAAATATTCTCAACAGCTTCAGATAACCAGACTACCGTGGACATCCATGTCCTGCAGGGAGAGAGGGAAATGGCTGCGGAGAATAAGTCGATCGGAAGATTTCAGCTTGCCGGTATACCCCCGGCTCCCAGGGGAGTGCCCCAGATAGAGGTAACCTTCGACATAGATGCGAATGGCATCCTGAACGTTTCAGCAAAGGATAAGGCAACCGGCAAGGAGCAGAAGATAATCATTCAGGCTTCCAGCGGCCTCTCAGAAGATGATATCGACAGAATGGTCAAGGAAGCCAAGGAGCACGCCGAGGAAGATAAGAAGCGGCGTGAAATTATCGATCTGAAGAACCAGGCCGATCAGATAAGCTATCAGACCGAGAAGCAGCTCGAAGAGAACAAGGACAAGATACCGTCCGGTGACATCGAAGAAATCCGCCGAGCTCTGGAGGAGCTTAAGGAAGCCTCCAAATCGGAGGATGGAGACCGGATCAAAAAGGCAATAGAGGAGCACAACAAGGTCTGGCAGAAGGCAGCCCAGGCGATGTATCAGCAGGCATCCGCAGGAGAGCAGGCCGGACAGGGCGCTCAGCAGCAGGGCCCGGCCGGCGGAGAATCCGCGCAGCAGGAGGAAGAGAGTGACGAAGATGTGGTGGATGCCGATTACGAGGTAATTGATGAAGAGGAATAATATTCCTTGAAATATTTAGATTGCCTTGTAAAGTACAGTTGTGTAGATTCATACTGATTGATGGCGGGCGATTAGCTCAGATGGTTAGAGTGTCTGCTTGACATGCAGGAGGTCACTGGTTCAAATCCAGTATCGCCCACCATTTACTTTTTATTCTGCAATCCGGATTGGATATATATATGAGTGTTCTTGAATTCCCCGACGGAAGCAGCAATGACTTTCCCGAAGGAGCAGTTTTTTTCGATGTTCTCTCCACCCTACCCCGTTCCGTTCAGAAGAATGCGGTAGCTGTAAAGCTGGACGGCGATACCCATGATCTCAGAGAGGAGATTGATGAGGACGGGAGTTTCGTGGTGATAACCGGGAGCGATAGCGAAGCGCTGGAAGTTCTCAGGCACAGCGCCTCTCACCTTATGGCGCTGGCGGTCAAGGAACTTTACGGGGATGTTATATTCGGTATAGGACCGGCGATCCAGGACGGATTCTATTACGACCTGAAGCTGGATCACACCTTCACACCGGACGACCTGGAGAAGATAGAGAAGAAGATGGAAGAGATCAGGAAGGAGAACCCTGACTTTGTCAGGAAGACTCTTTCCCGGGATGAAGCGATGGAGTTCTTCAGGGAGGAAAATCAGCCATTCAAGGTGGAACTTATCGAGGACCTGGACGCTGAAGAGGTTACCATATACACACTCGGTTCATTCACCGATCTCTGCGCCGGTCCGCACGTACCTGATATCAGGATGGTAAAGGCGTTCAAACTGCTCTCGGTGGCGGGAGCGTACTGGCGTGGCGACGAGAACCGGGAGATGTTCCAGCGGATTTACGGAACCTCTTTCGGGAGCAAGACTGAACTTGAGGAGTCCCTGCGCAGGATAGAAGAAGCCAAAAAGAGAGATCATCGCAAACTGGGCAGCAGTATGGACCTTTTCAATATATATGAGGAAGCGGGAGGAGGCCTGGTGTTCTGGCACCCCAGGGGTTATACCCTGAGGGAGACCATCGAGAATTACTGGAAGCAGAAGCACCGGGAAAAGGGTTACGATATCATAATGACTCCCCATATAGCCAGGAGCGATCTCTGGAAACAGTCCGGGCATTACGATTACTACAGGGAGAATATGTTCGTGATCAAGGGTGATGATGAAGAGGAAATGGTGCTTAAGCCGATGAACTGCCCCTATCATATCCTGATATACAAGAGGGAGCTGAGAAGCTACCGGGATCTTCCCATACGGTACGCCGAACTTGGTACCGTCTACCGTAATGAAAGGTCAGGTACACTTCACGGGCTTCTCCGGGTACGGGGCTTCACTCAGGATGACGCCCATATTTTCTGTTCTCCGGAGCAGCTCGACCGTGAGATAGATAAATGTTTCGACCTGGCTCATGAGATACTCTCGGACCTTGGATTTTCCGATTATGAGGTGGAGCTCAGTGCTCATGACCCGGAAAAGCTGGACCAGTATGCCGGCTCACGTGAGGAGTGGGTAGCTGCAGAGAATGCTCTCCGGAAAGCTATCGAGAAGAGGGACCTGGAGTACAGCAAGATAGAGGGAGAGGCGGTTTTCTACGGTCCCAAGATAGACCTGAAACTGATCGACGCGCTGGGCAGAGGCTGGCAGGCAACTACTATCCAGTTCGATTTCAATCTCCCCAGGAGATTCGATATAACATATGTAAACGAGAATAATGAGAAGAAATATGTTTACATGATACACAGGGCACTTCTCGGTTCGCTGGAGAGGTTCATAGGATGCCTTACCGAGCACTATGCCGGAAAGTTTCCACTCTGGCTTGCACCGGTTCAGGTTAGAATCCTCCCGGTTAGCGAACACCAGAAGGAATATGCCGAAGAATGCCTGGCCGCCATGATAAAGAAGGGGATCAGGGCTGAAGTCGATTCCAGGAACGAGAAACTGGGTTACAGGATAAGAGCAGCGGAGGTAGATAATATCCCCTACATGATTATCGTAGGCGACAGGGAGATCGAGGAGGGGATGATCAATATAAGGTCAAAGTCAACAGGGAGGGAAGGATCTCTGGAACTTGAAAAATTTATCAACGATATAGTTGACGAAATAGAGAAAAAAGGTTAATTTACTGTATAGAAAATTTAAAAGAAGAGTTAAAACTCTCACCTTACGGTCTTATAGAACCGGTAGGGTTTCACAGTCAGTCCAGTTTAATTGGCGGGTGGAGCATCTACCCGCCTTTTTTTACGGAGGTGAGTAGTCATAAAAGGAAGACGTAAGAGATACGAGGTCAGAGTAAACGATATGATAAGGATATCACCAATCAGGGTGATAGATGAAGAAGGTAACCAGATAGGAATTATGTCAAATGACGAAGCCCTGGCCATGGCCAGGGAGAGAGGCCTGGATCTCGTTGAAATTGCACCTAAAGCCAAACCTCCTGTATGCAAGATAATCGATTATGGCAAGTATAAGTACGAAAAGAACAAGAAGGCCAAGAGAGCAAAGAAGAAGCAGCATGTAACGCATCTGAAGGAGATAAAATTGAGCACCAAGATAGAGGAACATGATATCAATTTCAAAATGAAGCATGCCGAGAATTTTCTTGTGGACAGGGATAAGGTTAAATTCACTATCAAGTTCAGGGGCAGGGAGATGCAACATCAGGAGATAGGTTACAAACTCCTTGAAGATATAAAAGAAAGGTTCAGGGATATTTCCTTCGTAGAGAAGGAACCGACCAGAATGGGTAATACTTTGTCAATGACCCTGGTGGGAAAACCGGGGCTGGAAAATGATGAATCAGACGGGGGTAATGATGCCGAAGATCAAGACTAACAAGGGCGCAGCTAAAAGATTCAAGATGACCAAGAACGGAAAGATAAAGAGGAAAAAGGCGTTCGCCGGGCATATAATGGGCAAGAAATCTTCCAAGAGGAAAAGGAATCTTCGAAAGGCCGGCCTGGTTGACGAAACTAACGCCAGGAAAATCAAGAGATTACTGGGAAAAGCTTAGAGAAGGAGGCCTGAAGAGATGCCTAGAGCAAAGAATGCAGCAGCGCAGCACAGGAGGAAAACAAAGACCCTGAAGGATGCCAGAGGTTTTCGCGGGGGAAGGAGCAAGCTGTACAGAACAGCTAAAGAGACGGTTAGAAAATCGCTTCAGTACTCCTACAGGGACAGGCGGGTGAGGAAGAGGGAATTCAGAAAGCTTTGGATTTCCAGGATCAATGCCGCGGCGAGGGAGAACGATCTGAACTACAGCCGTTTCATTAACGGTCTCAAGAAGGCCGATGTTGAGATAAACAGGAAGATGCTGGCAGAGATCGCGTTGCACGACCGGGACGGTTTCTCACAGCTGGTCAAGATTGCCAAGAAAGCTCTCTGAAAATGGACAGCGAAAGTATCAGGGAAATTGAGAGGCGGGCGCTTGAGGCGATAGCGGGGGCTGGCGGAAAAGAAGAACTGGAAGAGGTGAGGATCCGTTTCCTCGGCCGAAAGGGAGAGATAACGGCAGCTCTTCGTTCCATCGGAACTATTCCTGCCGAGCAGCGACCGGCTATGGGAAAGCTGATCAATTCAATCAGCAACAGGGTAACCGCCTCTTTTGATAAGAAGGAGGCAGAGCTCAGCGGTGCTTCGGCCGGAGAGGAGCCCTATCCGGGGGATCCTACCCTTCCGGGAAGGAGGAGATGGAAAGGGGGGCTTCATATTCTCACCCAGGTAACCAATGATATAGCCGGGATTTTTAAGGGTATGGGATATTCCATAGCGACAGGTCCCGATGTTGAGCTTGATTACTACAATTTCGAAGCTCTGAATTTCCCGGAGGATCATCCTTCCAGGGATGAACAGGACACATTCTACATAAACAGGGATATCCTTCTCAGGACACAGACATCACCTGTCCAGGTAAGGTATATGGAAAAACACGATCCGCCGGTGCGGATAATCAGCCCCGGAAGAGTTTACAGAAATGAAACACCGGACCCCTCTCATTCGGCTGAGTTCTTTCAGATGGAAGGGCTCTTCGTGGATACTGACGTTTCCATGGTGGATCTGAAGAACGATGTTACCAAATTCATAAAACTTTATTTCGGGCGTGAGGCGGAGGTCAGGTTCAGGCCACACTTCTTCCCCTTCACGGAACCGAGCGCGGAAGTAGATATGAGCTGCTTTGCCTGTCAGGGTGAGGGATGCAGCGTATGCCAGAAGACCGGATGGCTGGAGATAATGGGAGCGGGAATGGTTCACCCCAACGTTTTCAGGTATGCCGGGTATGAAAAGGACGCTTATACCGGATTCGCTTTCGGTATGGGGATAGACAGGATTGCCATGCTGAAATATGGCATCCATGACATCAGGCAGTTTCTGAAGAACGATCTGCGTTTCCTCGGAAACTTCTGGAAGCAGAAAATATAGGAGAGCCCATTGAAAGTAAGCCTCGAGTGGTTGAAAGATTATATCAGGATAGATGAAGAACCGGAAACACTGGCCAGTGATCTTACCATGTTCGGGCTGAATGTGGAAGGAGTGGAACAGACCGGGGCGGATTTTGAAGGAGTGGTGTTCGGTAAGGTCATCAGCGTTGATAACCACCCCAATGCAGATAAGCTGAAAGTCTGTACCGTTGATGCGGGGCAGGAAAAACAGCTCAATATTGTCTGTGGTGCTCCAAATGTCAGGGAGGGACTCAGTGTGCCGGTGGCGGTGATCGGGGCAAGGTTGCCGGGAGGGTTCAGGATAAAGAAGGTGAAATTGAGGGGAGAGGTTTCCGAGGGGATGATATGCTCTGAGAAGGAACTGGAGATAGGAAGTGATGAAAGCGGGATAATGGAGCTGGATTTTGAGGCGCAGCCCGGGGCAGACCTTTCCGGAACGTTATCGAGGCAGGACAGGATAATAGATATAGAAGTCACTCCTAACAGGCCGGATCAGCTCTCTCATCTGGGGATTGCCAGGGAAATAAGCGCCATGTACCAGAGAGAACTGGAAATGCCTGAGGTTATAGATATGAAACGGGGCGGGACCATCAGCCTGGCCGTTGAGGATAAAAAGGATTGCCCCAGGTATACTGCCGCGGAGATTGATAATGTGGTAATCGAAGAATCTCCGGAATGGCTCAGGCAGAGATTGCGAGCGGTGGGTATCAACCCGATAAACAATATTGTTGATATTACGAATTTCGTGCTCCTTGAAACGGGGCACCCACTTCACGCCTTTGACCGTGAAAGACTGGCCACCGATTCAATCCTGGTCAGAAGGGCCAGGGAGGG
>WJIX01000054.1 GCA_014730075.1 bacterium
CTCCCGGGGAACCCTGTTGTAGGCTATCTTCTTCCCGTCCGGGGAAAAGCTCCCCTGCACCGCCTCGTGCATAATAAGCTCTTCAGGATGAGTGCCCCCCGGCGATATCATGAAGAGCCGGTAGAACCTGCTGAAGCTCTTTCTGTTAGACCTGAATATTATCCTGTTCTCGGTTGGATGCCAGCCCACCACCACATCCTGTCCGGGGTGGAAGGTAACCCTTCTGATATCACCTCCATATACATTCATTACATATACATCGGCGTTACCATCGTACTCGCCGGTGAACGCTATCAGGGTGCCGTCAGGGGAGAACTTCGGGTATCTCTCTGCACCATCATTGATGGTAAGCCGCGATGCCACACCCCCATCTTCAGGCACGGTCCAGATATCGTCGCCGTATACGAAGGCTATCCTGCCATCCCCTATATCGGGGAACCTCATAAGAGGCCTCTGGACCGTTGAGCGGCAGGGCGAACTGGAGAGGGTAACGGCCATCATTGACAGGACCATTACCACGGTTATAAAACGGACGAAGGAAACCCGGTGAGATTTCATTTCCAGATCCTTTCCTTTCAAGTAAAACTGCTGCTACCGGGGAAACATTCTATCAACAATCAATCGCCGGGGAAAGGAGTAATTATTGCCTGTGCCGAATGGCCGAACCCGGGGTTTAACCTTCCCGGGGTGCTGAGATTTCCCCGTATCATCGATCTGTTTCAACCATGCCATACCACTGGCTCTTATTTATGTTTTCTATAATGATACTCCGTTCTACTACGGATTCGATACTACCCTGCCGAGCCGGTACTTCAGTCCGGCTGACCACGAATTCCGCCATGGTAACTCTCCGGACCCAGTTTGTTTCCAGATCCTTATATATATCTCCCATGTAATGAGAACTCCCCGCTGTCTCGATCTCCATTCCCGGCACAGGCTCCATCAGCATTCTGTAAGAACTCTCCCCTGAGTCATATCCAACGATTGCGGCCGGACGTCCGCTGACAAGGGAGATCCCCTTGAATTCCAGTGTTATTCTGCCATTTTCGAAATAGGACCCTTCAGCTATTATACCGCCCAGATTTACCGGTGGCCGGGAATAGGCGGCGGAATGAACAATCTTCCCCCCTATTTTATCGAGGTCCTGTATACCCGGGCCTTCATCTGACGGCTGCGCGAAGACGTCACAGAATGAATGGAAATCGATAAATGTATTATATACCATGTAAGCAGTACCGGGAGGCAGATTCGCTCCCTCCGAGTCCGACAGTCCCTCGAACCTGGAATGATCTATGCCGAAAACCTGACCATCTTCATCCAGGCCCTCCTCGATCGTGTAGGTCCAGTTCTTCATGGCCGGTACAGATACCTCGCTTTCTCCTCCCAGCTCCAATCCGAATTTTCCGCAGGTATACCGGTTGGCACTGAGGTTACCCCTGCTCAACGGATCGCATTTCAGCATCATTCTGTAGATATCAGTGTTAATCCTCTCTCCGCCGGGAGAGTATTCTATAACCTTCGTTTCCATCATAAAATATTGTGTCTTCTGAATACGTTCGCCGCCGAGGTCATACTTGCTCTTCAATGTTTGATAATAAACTTCCTGCTGTCCGTTCAGGGAAGCCGGCAAAAAGGTTAACAGCGCCGCGGCAATAGTAAATGTAACCTGCAATGGCTTCAGCATCTTTAAATACCTCCTGAATACGAAAATCTACCACAGTTCATCTTTTATTTACGAGGACCATTAATCGAATGTTTCCGGCTTTCCCTGGCGGCGCAGCCGGAAATATCCTCAGGTAACCGGCGATCCGGCTATTTGCCTGAGAAATGCCGGAAAAGAAGGTCTGAGACCAGGTAGGAGAAGATGAGAATTATCAGGGGGATTACGATTCCGACTATACTGTATTTCATGAGCTCTCAGCCTTCCATCTGTAATCTCTTTCAGCCATTTCCTCTGTCATCCTTCTCGCCCCGGTGTTTCCGGTAGTAAAAATAGGCCAGGACAAGGCCGGCGAAGGAGGTAACGTACGCCAGTGACATCCCCAGTACCATTTTCAGCTGGTTTTCCATCCTAATCCATCCATTTCAGTTTATTTTCCAGTTCTTCAATATACTCCTTCTGCTTCTCTTCGTAACCGCGGGAGATTGCATCCAGCTTGGGATTTATAATCTTCGCCAGGATAATGGTCAGGACAACCGTTGCCCCCACGATAATGAAACCTGAAACCTTCAGCATGAATGCCATCGAAAAACCGAGCAGTATTAGGAAATAGATAACCGGAGAAAGGATAACCGCCAGGGTATCCGCGCCGGTCCACCTGTCCGCTTCACGTGGAGTCCAGTCTCTTTTCATCAAAGCAGCCCCCTCCTCTCCGCTTCGCGCCTGACCGGCCCCCACCAGCCCACCGGCCTGGACATTACGTAGAATTTGACCAGCTTGTCCATATCCTCCGGCCTGGTAAGGAGTGTGACCGGAATGAACACCAGCGCTCCCAGGGCCATCAGGGCCCAGAACTGCTGATAGTCCCTCAGCTCGGGCAGGACCCCGAAGGCGGGCAGGACCCATACCACCAGCCATGAAAAGACCAGGTTGCTTATCCAGGCGGTGAGATAACCCCACCCGTTGAACCTCCACCAGATTACCTGGAGGATACCGGGGAGCCAGACCCCGGCCGCCATTATCCAGAGTGCAAATATCAGCCATTCGGTTATATTCTCCATGATCAGGCCGAAGGCGAAAGAGCCTAATAGGAGGAGGAATGTCCCCATCCTCCCCACCCACACCAGTTTTTTCTGTGTTGCTTCCGGGTTAATATAATGATGGTAGAGGTCCCTGGTAATATATACCGCCCCCAGGTTCAGGTGGGTAGATATAGTGGATATATGAATAGCAACTATAGCGGCGAAGAAGAACCCTATCATCCCCACCGGGAGGTTCTCGAAACCGAGCCTGAACCAGGCCATCTCGTAGTTCTTCACCTCGGTAAGATCGGGATAGATTACGAAGAAGGCCAGAATTGCCACTCCCCAGAGCGCGTTCCGGATAAGGACCAGGGCCGAGCCGCTCCATATGCTCCAGGAGGCATCCTTGACCGTCCTGGCGGACTGTATCCGCTGGGCCTCCGGGAACCAGTCAATGGCGGTACCCATGCCCAGCCCGCCCAGCACACCTATAAACAGCATGGTGATGAACCAGGCCAGGGGGAATTCGCCCCCGAACAGGCCTGTGAAGTTGAAGGGGTTCAGCTTACCCGCTTCTCCCATCTGGTGGAGCTTCTCGGCGATCCCGGAAGGCCCGCCGGCCACATTTATACCCCATATCGATACTATTACTATCACTATGAAAGCGATCACACCCTGCTGGAAATCGGCCATCACCACTCCCCAGTAGCCGGAGGCCAGCACATAAACCGCGCAGACCGAAGAGAAGACAACCAGACCCACCCAGGGCGGCCACTGGAACAGGAAATTGCAGACCTTTCCCATCGCAATCCCCACCCAGCCCAGTATGAACATATTCAGAAAGACCTGCCAGCCGGCTATCCATCCCCTGAGAAGCTCACCGGCCATTCCCCCGAACCGCAGCGACTGCCACTCCGCCTGTGTATATGCCAGAGATCTCCTGAAAATCTTGGCGGCAACGAAAGCTCCGATGGCGCACCAGGATGAATAGAAGGTGTACCAGAGGCCGGAAAGCCCCAGTTTGTATACCATCCCGGATACCCACATGGGGGTGTCGGTGGCTGTATGGGTGGCGTAGACACTGGAGGCGGGAAGCCACCAGGGGAGCCCTCTTCCGGCCAGGAAGTAATCCGCCTCCGACCTCTTGCCCAGGCGGTAGAATCGGATCCCGCTTATCAGCATGATAATGAGAAAAGCGGCCAGCCAGAACCAGTCTAAAAAGGCGAAATCAACCATCCCTATTCCATTCCTCTCTGCTGCCATTAAAAGATAATTGATGCCATTGTAATTTCTCCCACTTACAGGATGCAAGACAAATGTAGGCGGTTTTCGGGATATATATCCTGTGGGGATCTGCAGGGCAATTGACTATAACCGCTTATACCGGTATACTCCCGGTAGCACCGTCCGATATCAGGCCCCGCAAACCGAGCTTTGAGAGGAAGATATGACAAAGGCAGACAGGATTGCCGCTCCGCTTCTCTTTATCGCCCTGGGAGGGCTGGCCCTGATCCTGAGCCTGACCAGGCCGATGCATAACTGGGACATGGTTCCATACGTGGCGGCGGCAAAAGCCTTCGAGGAAAATGACCCGGGCCGGATCCACTCCTTCACCTACAGCCGGCTCCGCGCTTCAGTCCCGCCCGAAGAGTACGCCGCCCTCGCAAACCCGGAAGGGGATGATCCCGATTCGGTATACCGGAATATAATTGCCTCCGATCCGGCAGCGCTCTCCCAGCAGCTGCCACTGTTCCAGATCCGGCCGCTGTACACCGGGGCGATATATATAATGTACCGGTCGGGAATCAATATCTACCTGGCCACTCACCTTATCCCGGGAATATCGGTGCTGGCCGGTATGATACTTCTCTATATTATCAGCGCCCTGACCCTGCCCCGTTACTTCCTGTACCTGGTCCCCGCGGGTGCGGCGGTGGCCGGAGTCCTGGACCTGGCCAAGTATTCTACTCCGGACGGGATCGCTTTATTGATGGTTATTCTATCGGGGTACCTTCTTCTCTCCAGGAGAATCATCCCGCTTCTGATCATCCTGCCGGTAATGATCGCCGCGAGGACAGATCTGATTATATTCGTGCTTCCCCTCTGTACCCTCCTGCTGGCGGGAGGGACAGCCGGAAAGATTAAGGTCTGCGCATCGGCGCTTGCCTCCATACTGATCCTCCTGGTCATAAATAACTATTACTCCAACCCGGGCTGGGGCAGCACCTTCCATACGGAATTCATCAGGGTCAACCCCTATCCGCTCACCAGCGACACCTCACTTTCCGCCCGGGAGTACCTGGAGGTACTTATAAGGGAGAGTGGCAGGCTCCTTCCGAACAAGAAGTTCCTCCTCTATTTGCCAGCCGCAACTCTCTCCTTATATCTTTTTCTGAAAAGAATGGGCAGGCAGGCCCTGGCGGCGCCGGTACCGGTTACCGCCATCACCTGCCTGGTATACGTGGTGGCTCATTACCTCCTGTTCCCCGACGCCCACGAGAGGTTCTTCGCGGCTCAGTACCTGCTGGGGGGAGTGGCCCTGCTCCGCGCGGTCAAACTAACTTACATTTCAAGGACCTGGAACGGTAAGGGAGAGTGATATCTTGAATTCAGAAAACCAGGAAGAAAAGACCATGATCAGCCGGCGGCAGTGGGACCAACTCTACACCGGAGTGAACCCCCACACCGCGCCAGAAAAGGATCAGCTGAGAAAATGGCTGGAGGAGCATGCCCCCCGTTCTTCGGGGAGCTGCCTGGAGATTGGCTGTTTCCCCGGAAGATATCTATCGGTGATGGGCAGGCTTGGTTACCGGCTCTACGGGGTAGATTTGGCGGAGAAACTGCCGGAGCTTGAAGAATGGCTCAGCAGAGAGAACTTCAACACCGGCACTTTCTGGCAGGAGGATTTCTTCAGCTTTGACCCCGGGATGGCATTTGACATGGTATTATCTCTGGGATTCATAGAACATTTCCAGAACTGGGACGAGGTGCTGGAGAAACATTTCCCCCTGGTTAAAAAGGGCGGGCATATTATCCTGGAAGCTCCCAACTTCACACATGGTGTTCAGAGCTGGATACACCGCACCCTGGACAGGGAGAACTACCTGCAGCACTTTCCTGAGGCGATGGATATAGAGAGTTGGCGGAAGGTACTTGAAAGAGGCGGTTTCGAGGTTATTTTCTGCGGGTACGCGGGCAGGTTCGATTTCTGGGTCCAGGCTCAGGAGAGAGGAATCCTGAGCAGGTCGGCCCTTACCATTCTACGCTACCTGAAGCCGGCAGCTGCTCTTCTTCCGGCCGGGAACAAGCTCTACTCCCCCTATGCGGTTGTAATGGCCAGGAAAAGAGCCTGATCAGGGCCTACTTCACCACTATCTCATCGGCGAATATCCAGGCCCGCTTACCCCTGCCGGGGTGCCAGTCCGGACAGATGCCGATATTCTCAGCGAAGACCCTTAAGTACCTTCCCCTGATGCCGATTCCGCTTTTCACGAAATTCCTTATCACCGCCCCCTCTCTGCGGGGAGAAACACTGTTTGCCAGGGAGGCGACACCGGTGAAATCTTCTCCATCTTCAGAGATATAATACTCCACCTTTTGGGGCATAAAGATCCAGGAGCGCTGGTCCTGCAGAAATCCGGTTGAGATCGATTCGATCCTCTGTATCTCTCCCAGGTCCACTACCGCATCCAGGCTGATCCCCTGGAAACCCTGCCACATCCCGGTCCTGAAATCCTCCCCCCCGCGCATTCCATCTATCAGCGCCACATCTCCACCCGCCGGGTACATATCACTATAACTGCTTTTAAGGTTTATAGATACCCCGCCGGAGAGCTTACGGTACAGAGCCGACACCGGAGAACTCGAGATCATCCCCTCCGCGATCGCAATCGCTTTCAGGGCAGTGTCCTCATCTATCCGAAGCGGGTTCCGGTAGAGCCCGGCAGCCCGGTTGCCCCGGGAAGGGATGCTGCCATCGGTGGTGAAATAGATATCGGCATTTCGATCGGCACAGGAGAGGGTTATCTCCAATGAATCGCTGAAGGTACTTTTGGAAGGACAGAAGTACGGTGAAGGGGTCAGCCGGAGCTCCCTGAAGCGGGAAGTTGTGTCCATGGGCTCCCAAACCCTCCCCGGACCCGGCCCCATCATGAAAACCAGCTCGCCGCCGGAGATTATGGAGCGATGTTTCAGGTAGGGAGCGGAAATCGGCTTTCCATTCAGAAAGATATCTTGAACATGCAGGTTCTCCTTCGAGAACCGGTCCGCTCTCACCGTGAACTGCCCCCCTCCTTCCAGGTTTACCGTTATCTTTTCGTAAAGAGGCGCTCCCAGCGCGTATATATCACTGCCCGGGGTTACCGGATAGAATCCCATGGCGCTGAATATGTACCAGGCGGACATCTGGCCGCAGTCCTCGTTACCGCATAACCCGTCAGGCCGGGCTGAATACATCTCCCCCGCGATCTCCCTCACCAGCTGTCCGGTCCGCGACGGGTCGCCCAGATAGCTGTAAAGCCACGCAATATGGTGGCTGGGCTCATTGCCGTGGGCGTACTGGCCCTTCATCCCCGACACATCAGGCAGGTCCAGGCCTCCGGTTACCGGGGATTCGCTGAAGAGCCGGTCCAGTTTCGCCCGGAAATTCTCTACACCCCCGTGAAGCTCAATCAAACCCCCTACGTCCTGAGGTACATAGAAGCTGTATTGCCAGCTGTTTGCCTCGGTATAGTTGAAATTCACCTCTGCCGGGTCGAAGGGAGTAATCCAGCCGCCGTTTCTTCTTGCTCTCATGAAACCGGTAGAACGGTCGAACAGGTTCCGGTAAAACTGCGCCCTCTCTGTGAACTCCTTGTAATCATCCACCCTGCCAAGCTCCTTCGCCATCCTGGCGATGCACCAGTCGTCGTAGGCATACTCCAGTGTCCTCGATACCGATTCTCCATATTCTCCCGATGGTATGAACCGATTCTCCCGGTATGATTTCAGGCCGAAATGATCCCTGCCGGCACTGCTCTTCATCGCCTCCAGCGCCAGCCCTTCGTCAAAACTCCTTATCCCCTTGATATATGCGTCCACTATCACGGGGACCGAATGGTAACCTATCATACAGTCCGTTTCGTTGGCAGCCAGTTCCCATACCGGCAGCCTGCCGCCCTGCCGGTAGCAGTTGAGCATAGTCTTTATCAGGTCAACGGTAAGATCCCTCTGCACTATGGTAAAGAGTGGATGAAGAGCCCGGTAGGTATCCCAGAGCGAGAATACGGTATAATGGCTATACCCGCTGGTGGTATGAACCCTGCCGTCCATCCCCCGGTATCTTCCGTCAATATCGGTATAGAGGTTGGGGCATAGAAAGGCATGGTAGAGGGCGGTGTAGAATACTTTTCTCCTCTCCCGGCTGCCCCCGTGCACCACTATCCTCTCCAGCTCTCTTTCCCAGAGTGAATCCGCCCGTTCTTTTACCTGGTCAAAATTCCATCCCGGAACCTCCGCCTCCAGGTTCCGCCTGGCCCCCGCGATACTCACCGCCGATATCCCCACCTTCACCAGGACCTTCTCCCCCTCCCCGGTCCTGAATCGCAGGAAACCCCTGAGGTCTTTCCCGTAAGCGCTCTCTCTCCCCTTCAGTATCCGCCCCCCCGCCGATACTC
>WJIX01000055.1 GCA_014730075.1 bacterium
ACCAGGCATATACCGCGGAAGGTAAAGGACCTGGTGTACAGGCGTGACGGAGGAAGGTGCAGTTTTGTAAGCAGATCGGGCAGAAGGTGCAGCTCCCGCTGGAACCTGCAGTACGATCATATAGTCCCCTATGGAAAGGGCGGGGGCAACTCCCCCGATAACCTGCGGCTTCTCTGCGCAAGGCATAACCGACTGATGGCGGAAAGGGAATATGGCCCGGGGCATATCAGGCAGTTTTCCGTGGGGAAATAGTAGTAATAACCGTTGTAAATGGCAGCAATGATAGTTTACCATGGATAAATATTATTCCGTCATTAACAAAGAAAACAGAAATGAAATGTCCATTCAGAACAGCAGCAGTATTAACAGTTAGCTTATTACTTCTGAGGTGCGGGGAAGATATCTATCCGCGCATGGAGAAGGATTTTCAGGAAGCGCTGCAGAGCGCCATCGATTCCACTGCCAGGAGCAAAGGCCTGAGTACCGCAGTTATACTCCCCAATGGTATCACCTGGACAGGTTCGGCCGGGATATCTCATGATAATGTAAGGGTAACCCCGGATCATATTTTCTCGGTTGGTAGTATCGGAAAGAGCTATACCGCCGCGGTGGCAATCCAGCTCTGCGCTGAGAAGAGGTGTGCGCTGGATGATCCTATCCATATGTACCTGCCTTCTTATGATAATATCGACAGCTCCATAACCATCAGACAGCTTATGAACCACACCAGCGGGCTGGCCGACTTTGCCGATAATTCTGAATACTGGAATGCTCTCTTTGAGGATCCTTCCAGGATGTGGGGACTGGATGAAATGCTCCGTGTTTTTGTCAAAGAACCTGAATTCCCGAAGGGAAAGAGCTGGAATTACGCGACTACTAACTATGTGCTTCTACGCAAGATTATCCAGGATATTACAGGCAAGACAATGCCTGAGATTTACATGGAGAGATTATTCAGCAAGCTCGGCCTTAAAAATACCTTTGCTACCAATAGCAGCGCCCTTCCGGAGATGGCAATACACAGCTGGTTTGACCTGGATAATGACCGTGTTTACGATGAGTTTACATCCTGGGACAGGATGGCGTTCGCCAGCTCCATCGGCAGCGAGGTGTGGGCTACTCCGGCGGACCTGGCATTATGGATGGATAACCTGATCAGAGAACGGATCGTGATTCCGGAAGAGTTCGAGGATGAGATGTTCGATTTCCAGTCGCCCTGCCCGGGAGAAGAATTCATAGATGGTTACGGGCTGGGTGTTCTGAATTTCAACACTCAGTTTACCAGGGGGATACGGGCGTGGGGACACGCGGGGAACTCGCTTGGATTCGGAGCAATTGCGATTTATCTACCCGATTATGACGTTACAGTGGCGATGATGGATAATACCGAAAAGGCCGAAGCGATATTCGCAGGTTTGAATAATTTACTGGAAGTAATAATGGATAATATTCCTGCAACGGAATAGGTTTGACTGAGGGGGCAGCATGAAACTGGCAGTAATAAGCGACACTCATGATAATATCAAGAACCTGGTAAAAGCTCTGAAAGGCATTAAGTCTGCCGGATGCGGCACAGTCATTCACTGCGGAGACCTGGCATCACCATTCATGATCCATGAGCTGTCGGAGTTCAAGGGGGAAGTACATACAGTATTCGGGAATGTGGAGGGCGACCAGTTTACTATAAAAGAGTTCGCCGACATGTACGATAATATCACACTCCATGGCGAGGCAGGATTTCTCAAGATTGATGGCGGCGAGATCGCCTTTACCCACCTGCCTTTATTCGCTAAAGGGCTGGCCAGTACCGGTAATTATAAGTATGTCTTCTACGGGCACACCCACAGGCATGACAGGCAGAAGGTGAATGGCTGCTGGCTGGTAAATCCCGGAGACCTGATCGGTCTGCATGAAAAACCGGGTTGGCTTGAGGTGGATACTGAAACGGCAGAGTTTACCAGGCACGGCATATAATTAATTATTCCCCGGAAATGTAATCTCGAAGTTTATCCCTGGGCGGTTTTCCTTGAGAAACTCCAGGGCCTGATCTATATCCGGTATCCCCGCCCTTCCTCCCAGCTTACGGCATTTCATCGCTGCTACTGCATTGGAGAAAATACATATTCTTTTAATATCCCACTTCTGAAGAACACCAAACAGAAATGCCCCGTGGAAGACATCCCCTGCTCCGGTGGTATCCACGGACTCTACTCTGAATCCCGGTTCCTTGAATATTCTGCCGCTCTCCATGCAGGCGCACCCGGCCTCTCCCAGGGTAACTACCGAGGCTCTGGGGCCATACGAACTCAGCGCCTTCAGGGCATCTTCTACCGTCCCGTTACCTGAAATCTGGCTGGCGAAAGTCTCGCTGGCCGCTATGTAATCACAGAAAGGGAGTATATTTTCTACTCCTTCTCTCAATGTCCCTGCATCTATAACCACGGGTATATTATTATCTTTAGCTATACGGGCGGCATGGGCGGCCGCTTCCGGCTCCAGGGTGTCCACCAGAAGGCCGGATGATGAAAGGATCAGCTCTTCATTTACCTGTTCCGGGGATATGAACGGAAGTGTCCCCCTGGTCCATAGTATGGTCCGCTTTCCGGTCTCTCTGTCTACCATGATAAAGGCGAACTGGGAGCGGGCATTCGGTTCGATTATCACCGAGGCGGTATCTATATTTTCACTTTCCAAGCGCTCCAGCATGGCGCTGCCAAAATCGTCGTCTGCGACTATTCCGGAATATGCCGTTTTTAATCCCAGCCGGCCCAGGGTGACCGCGGCGGTGGCGGCGGGGCCTCCCCCCTGTATCTCAAATCGCTCCATCTCCAGCTTCAGGTTCTCCCCGGGGAAATGGGGTACGATGCCGAGGTAATCGATAGCTGAGTATCCGAATGTGACCGCGTCAAAATCTTTGTTTACATTAATAATAATGCCTCCGGTCAGTGGTGATGCTGATATAATAACATCCGGCTCCCGGGCTTTTCAAGAGCGCCGAACAATATATCTTTCTTGCTTTGTCATGAAATAAATAATTATCTTGAATGCATGAATGAGGTGATGAAATACTGCCCCTACTGCGCTGAGCCGCTCTCTCTGAGAGAGAATGAGGGGCGGAAACGCCTGTACTGCACCGCAGAGCAGAAGTATATCTACCGCAATCCCATACCTGCTGCCACCGGGCTGATACTGGATGGGGAGAACCGTATATTGCTGGTCCTTCGGGCCAGGGAGCCGGGGAAGAATGAATGGGGGCTTCCTGGGGGTTTCGTGGAGACAGATGAATCACCGATTGAAGCTGCCAGGCGGGAGCTGATGGAGGAGACCGGGCTGACTGTACTGAAACCGGAACTTATCAATGTGGTTTACCAGGAAAGCGATTTCTATAATACTACTATTATTATAATCGGCTACAGGTTCCTTGAATATACCGGGGATATCGTTGCCGGTGATGATGCCGCCGAGGCGAGG
>WJIX01000056.1 GCA_014730075.1 bacterium
ATATAAAATACCTGATAGGGACCGTTTCAGTCAAGAGCCATTTTATAGTACCGGTTGTTTCCAACTCCGGAGTTGAAGGGGTCCTGTTTGCAGGAAGTACCAGGAAGAACGGATTTTCAAGGAAGCAGATTTACGACCTGCGAACCCTGGCAGGACAGGATAGGGATGGACTCCAGGTAGTCTACCGGCAGAGCGGCGAGATAGAGATAATAGAGAAGCTGATAGATTCCATGCCTTTCGGCGCCGCGGTTATCTCCTCCGAGGGTGATATACTCTCGGCCAATGTCAGGTTTGGCAAGTGCCTCAATACCGGAGAGTGCGTCTTTGAAACTATCAGTGATATCTCCATGGCAGCGGGGTACAATTTTGAGGATTTTATGGCGGAACTGAAAATCATGAAAAGGGATATCAGGGGGAGAGTGCTTGAGCCTTCCGGAGGAGCCGGGCAGCCTCTGAGGGTTTTCTGGTCATTAATGACCGGTGATTGCGAAAAGGCACATTCACTCCTTGTGATTTCTCCGGAAGAAGACCGGGCCAGGATTACGGACCGGGAGAATCTGGCCATGGTCGCTCATGAGATAAAGACACCCCTCTCCGCCCTGAAGAATTCGCTGAGCATACTTGCAAGCAGGGATACTTTTATTTCAGCTGAAGATACAGAGCCAGACCGGGCGGTGTCCGCCACGCGCATATTAAAAACAGCCCTGAGGACCACAGCCAGATTGAACACCCTTCTGGAAAGTCTCGAAAGCGGAAAGCGTGATATAACAGGGCGGGATGGCCTGAAGGTGGAGAAGGCCGAGCTGTCAGAATTGATTGAATCCGCGGTGGCTCCGTACCGGGATCAGATAAGCGCCAGGTCGATCCGTTTCAATCTCCATATCGAAGACCAGTTGCATTCGTTAGATACTGATGTGGAGCGTTTTACCCAGGTCATTCAGAACCTCCTTTCCAACAGCCTGAAGAGTGGTTGCGAGATGGTGGAGATTTCGGCCTCTGCGGCAGCGGTGCCTGCTGGTTCCCTTCTGTCGGCTGTCCCATGGGACAGGATCGCCGATCCAGGCCTGGTGAAGGTATCAGTTCTGGATGACGGAGGCGGATTTAGATCCGATGTACTTGAGTATGTAAATGAACTATCGAGAAAAGATCTGAACCCTGATTTCGGACTGGGTCTTTACATATCCGGCTCCATAGCAAAGTCCCTGGGGGGTGTCCTGATGGCTGAGAACCTGGAGAGAGGCGGTTCCGGATGCCACCTCTACCTGACCGGAAATGCTGATTCCAGGGAGACAGTCAGGACCATTTACCAGGCAGGCTCCAGGTTAGAGAGGATGAAGGACCTGGGAATGGTCCCCATCCTTTACCTTATTGGGAAAGAAGATGGGAAATGCTGGCTGAACCTGTCCGGGAGATGGAAGGAGACTCCGGTTGTGAATCCACGCAGCGGGAAAGATACCGGGAATGAATTCTATTTCTGGCCCCTCAGCTCGAGGGCAGGTATAGCAATATCCAGGGGAGGAAAATATCTGGATGAGCCGGAGAGTTTGTTCGAGGAAAATGACGGGGAGATCAAAGCAATACGGAATGAAATGGCCGGGAGGCTTCTGATTGGCTGGAGTATCTGTAAAGACAGAAGATGCAGCATGCTTTCAATGATGATCGAAGCCGCCAGGAGATTTGATAGCGGGGCTGAGGCAAAAGTTTAACAGGGGGTTTAAGACCATGAAAGGCGAGAGGATTCTTATAGTAGAGGATGACCAGGATATTGTTGAGACAGTCAGGTACAGCCTGGAGCTGAGGGGTTTCGATGTGGATGTGGCCTATGACGGCCTGCATGCTCTCAGAAAAGCCCGTGAGAACAAGTATGACATAATGCTTCTTGACATCATGCTCCCCGGTAAGAACGGTTATGAGGTTTCCAGGATACTCAAGGACGAGATGGAAGAGGGCAAACTGGACCCCTTCAGGATACTGGTTCTTACCGCGCGCAAGGTTAACAGCGCCGAGAGGGAGGATTTCCTTGCGACCTGGTCAAAGGCGGACGAGTATATGTATAAACCTTTTGAGCTGGAGGACCTGATAACCAGAATAAATAACCATCTGAAGGAGGCGGCTGCCTGTAACTGAGCTGAAATGGCTGTCGGGAGAGGTGGGCTCCGGTAATAACCTGCCGCCGAGCGCAGTGAGAAATTACAGTAATTAATTACATTTCAATGGAAAAGAGAAGCAGCGCCCTCGGGGAAACCAGGCCTTCAAATTTGTGCGGAACCCCGCCGACGCTTTGCTGGGACAGGCACTCGAGAGCCGAAGCTGACGAATTAATTTTATTCCTTACCTGAAGAAGTTGTTGACAATCGACGAAAAATATTTAAGATTTCCTTTGCGTGGGAGGGTAGCTCAGTCGGTAGAGCAACGGATTGAAAATCCGTGTGTCGGCGGTTCGATTCCGTCCCTTCCCACCACTTCCCTTTTCCAGCATTCTATCCACTGACAAGCTCAGTTTCTTTTGAAGGCTCCGCCAAACCAGCTGTAATGTATCTTTCAGCAGGCGCCAGATTGTTATAAATCTCAAGCTGTGTCTCCAGCACCCGCTTCTCCGAAAGTTCCCTTTCCGCTTTCTTCCTGCCATTTTCTCCCATTCTGATCCGTATGCCCCGGTGGGTTAGAAGATCTTCCAGAGCTTTGCTGAGCTCTGACCTGGAACCTGGATTAAAGAGCAACCCGGTCTCAGAGTGGTCTACAGCTTCACGGCAACCCCTGATATCGGTGGCGATCACCGGAACACCACAGGACATCGCTTCACAGATGGTCCTGGGAAAACCTTCCCGGTAGGAGGGGAGTACGAATATATCGGTGGCAGCCATAATCCTGTGTATATCTTTTCTGAAACCGAGGAAGATGATTCTCTTTCCCAGGTTTTCAGATTCCACGAAATGCTTGAGCATTTCTATCACACCATCTGGACGGTCTCCCGCCGTTTTAGAGTCTCCAACCACCACCAGCACTGATTCGCTGAACCGGGCCATAATGGACGAGTAAGAATGGATCAGATCAACTATACCTTTCTCCCTGACTGTTCTGCCGATGAATGTAATTACCGTGCTGCCGGGCGCTATACCGATCTCCTTCCTCAAGCCAGACCCCAGCGATATATCAGGAACGAACCTTCCGGTATCCACTCCGTTTCCTATCCATATTATCCGGTCCGGGTTGAGAAATCTCAGGTAACGTGCCGTTTCGGCGTCTTCCATGCTCTGGCAGAACAGAAGGTCCGTGGCCAGCCTGCCAGCCATGAATTCCAGGAATTGATGGAACAGCCGCAGCACCGGATTCATATTCTCGTGGAAGTAGAAACCATGCGCGGTATAAATTATCTTCTCGACCCCGGCAAGCCGGGCGGCGAATCTTCCTACAAATGCGGCGATAGGGGTGTGCAGGTGTACTATATCAAAATCTTCCCTTTTCAGTAATCTGTATATCCGGAAGAAAGAACCTGCCAGGTTCAGAAGCGAAATATTTCTCTTGATGCCGATCCGGTGGAACCTGAATCCCTCCTCGGTTATATCGTTTACCGCCTGACGGTTATCGCCAGACGCGGCCGCTTCTACAATGTAACCGCAATCCCGGAGTCTCCTCATGAGCGGGATCAGGAGGTGCCTGGTGGCTATTACGCTTCCGGCCAGCTGAAGAACTCTGGGGCGCCCTTTTCTGTAATCCTGATAATCCATTACCTGGAGTGCCTTTCCCTCTGCCTGGAGCGTCAGTTACTCTCTGAAACTCTGTCTTTCGTACATTAATTACCAGTTATGCAGCCCGGGATAAAAAGATTGTTTACCCCCCGCCGTCAACTGTTCTATCGTACGAACCTGCTGAAGGTTTAGTAATTATTGTTGACAGTCAGGAAACTACTGGTTTATTTTTAGTGATGGTGAGGAACTAACAGAGGATGTCTGATGGATGAGAAGATGAAAGCCGCGGTGGTCGCGGCGGTTAACGCCTATATAGATCAGGAAAAGGAAACCAGGGAAATATATTTCGGGCAGAAGCTGAGTGCGTGGAAAATGGGTGGACGCCGGGAAATCATTCAGAGGGGTAGGCTGGCGAAGAAGGGTAATCCTTCCAGGGTAAGGTTACGGAGATTCTCATTTCTTTAGATGTCCGTTTATTTAAAATCTGGCGGAATTATTATGAACTCAGATATTGAAGGAAAAGGGTCAAAGGAACCGGTCAAGATAACGGATACGACTTTCAGGGACGGACACCAGTCTACTCTGGCAACCCGTTTCAGAACAGATGATATGCTGGAGATTGCCGATAGGATGAACCAGGTGGGGTTCCATTCCATGGAAGTGTGGGGGGGAGCCACCTTTGATGTGGCAACCAGATACCTGAATGAGGATCCCTGGGAACGTCTGGAGAAACTGAAGAAGAAGCTGCCTGACACGCCGCTGCAGATGCTGTTGAGGGGACAGAATCTGGTAGGTTACCGGAACTACGCGGATGACGTGGTGGAGAGGTTCGTCGAAGAGGCCGCCTCGGCGGGGATCGATATTTTCCGGGTGTTCGATGCGCTGAACGACACCAGGAATTTTGAGGCTTCCTTCAAGGCAATAAAGAAGACAGGCAAGCATATTCAGGGAACCATATGCTATTCACTGACTGAGAACAGGTTGGGTGGGGATGTCTTCAATCTGGATTATTACAGGGAAAAAGCCGCAGCCATACAGGATATGGGAGCTGATTCACTCTGTATCAAGGATATGGCAGGGCTTCTGAATCCCTTCGATTCCTACAAGCTCATATCGGCCCTGAAGGAAGCGGTATCGATACCGATACAGCTGCACTGCCATTACACCAGCGGGATGGCCTCAATGGCCTATCTAAAGGCGATTGAAGCCGGTGTGGATATTATTGACTGCGCCCTGGCACCCTTCGCACTGAGGTCTTCACAGCCCTCGGTGGAGTCGATACTGGCCACCCTGCAGGAGACCGGCAGGGATCCGGGGCTGGATATGGAAAATCTCTTCGCGATCGGCTCTTATATAGAGGAGATTGCTCCGAAGTACTGCTGCTATCTCAATACCACCAAAATGTCCATCATAGATACCGGAGTGATAAAACACCAGGTGCCGGGAGGTATGCTGACCAACCTGGTAAGCCAGCTGCGCGAACAGGATGCACTGGACAGGATAGATGATGTTTTTGAAGAGCTTCCCAGAACCAGGAAGGAACTGGGATACCCCCCGCTGGTTACCCCCACCAGTCAGATCGTAGGCATCCAGGCCGTTCAGAATGTCCTTTTTGGCCGCTACAAGATGATTACCGGCCAGGTCAAGGATTATGCTTACGGACTTTACGGAAAACCCCCCATCCCAATTGACAGAAAGGTTCAGAAAAAGGCCCTTAAGGATTATCCCCGGGGGGATAAACCGATAGAGCACCGTCCGGCGGATATACTGGAGCCGGAACTTGAAAAGGCCAGGGAGCTTTCCAACGGTATCGCCAGAAATGAAAGAGATGTCCTGATTTGCGCCCTTTATCCTACTACCGGATTGAGGTTCCTCCGTTGGAAGTACGGCTTGGAAGAAGTCCCCGATGAGGTAAAACCGAAATCGCTTGAGGAGATCAGAAAGCAGGAAGAGCTGATCGATAAGATAAAGAGCGGAGATTACGACCCCTCTGCGGTCAGGAGGAAGAAGAGCCAGAATGCCAGGAGCTTCAATGTCTACGTTGGTGACGAGAGTTTCAATGTAGAGGTGGAGGAAGTCAGGGAGAGGGTCAGGTTCAAGGCGGCTGGAGATACTGAACCGATAATAAAAAAGAAGCCGAAAGAGAAGAAGAAAAAGAAGAGTAAGAGTGAGAGCGGAAAGGAAAGCGCTGGAGCTGAGGGTGAATTTACTCTGAATGCTCCGATGCCCGGGATGGTTATCGAATACAGGGTTGAGGAGGGGGATCAGGTGGCGGTCGGCGATGTGCTTCTGATTCTGGAAGCGATGAAGATGCAGAACAGTATCACCTCAAACGTCAACGGAGTGGTAAAATCGATTAAAATAGCTCCTGGGAATTCAGTAGAGAAGAATCAGGTCATCATGATAATCGCCCAGTGAATTATCATAAAAGGAGTATTTTACAATTACCAGGCATCACCAAAGGTACAGGCTTAAAACACATCCGATTCTAGAAACCCCTGAATTAAACGAAATCCCGTTTACATTCAACGGCGAAAAGATGTATGCCCTGGAAGGAGAAATGATTTCTTCCGCATTATTCGCTAACGGGGTGAGGATATTCGGTCATCACCCGGTCGGTAACGCACCCCAGGGTATATACTGCGTCAATGGCCAGTGCAGCCAGTGCACCGTTCTGGTAGATTCAATTCCGGTGAAGGCCTGCATGACTGCGGTTAAACCGGAAATGAGGATAACCAGTTGCGAAGGGATACCTGAGCTCCCGGCGGAGGACCTCAGACCGGAATTCACCGGGATAGAGACTATAGATACTGAGGTGCTGGTGGTTGGTGCCGGCCCCGCCGGTATAAACACGGCGGTTGAACTGGGGGAACTCGGGATAGAAACACTGCTGATAGATGACAAGGAAGAGCCGGGCGGGAAGCTCACCCTGCAGACACATCCATTCTTCGGTTCCAGGGAAGACTGTTATGCCGGAATCAGGGGTATCAGGATAGCCGATATCCTTACCGAAAAGCTGGAATCACTCGATAAGGTTACATTCATGGGATCAACAAGTGCGGTTGGTGTTTTTCATGACAGGGCGGTTGGGCTTTACAGCAGAGGCCGGTACCTCCTGGTCAAGCCGAATGCGGCGGTTGTGGCCACCGGGGCCAGGGAGAAATCGTTGGCCTTCCCCGGCTGCGACCTTCCGGGAGTTTACGGTGCCGGTGCATTCCAGACCCTGCTGAACAGGGACCTGATACGTCCCTCGGAAAGGCTGTTTATAGTGGGGGGAGGAAATGTGGGGCTGATAGCGGGATATCATGCCCTTCAGGCAGGGATTAAGACAGTAGGGTTGGTGGAGGCGCTGGATAAATGCGGAGGGTACAAGGTACACCTTGATAAGCTGAGAGAACTGGGCGTTCCCATATTTACTTCTCACACCGTGATCAGGGCTGAGGGGAAGGAAACTGTTGAGAAGGTGGTTATTTCAGAGATAGACAGGGAGTTCAGGCCGGTAGCTGGAACCCGGAGGGGTTTTGACGTGGATACACTCCTGATTGCTGTTGGCCTTTCACCGATAAATGAACTATACCAGAAGTTCAGTGAATTCGGGATACAAGCTTTTACCTGCGGGGATTCCAGCGAAATATCCGAGGCCTCCGCTGCCATCTTCAGTGGTAAGATTACAGGGCGGAAGGTTGCCCGCGAACTTGGTTATGATGTGGAAATTCCGAGCCAGTGGGAAGAGACCGAGGGGGTGCTGAGAAGCGACCCGGGCAAGGTCTACGATTTCAAGATGGAGGAGGCTGGACTGGATAAGTTCCCTGTAATCAGATGCGTTCAGGAGATACCATGCAATCCCTGCGTGGACAGCTGCCCCAGGGGTTCAATAGTGATAGAGGATGACACCATCATGGGGCTTCCACATTTTGAAGGCGAATGTATCGGGTGCATGAAATGTGTGACCGCATGCCCCGCCCTGGCGGTGACCCTGGTCCTTCCGTCGGAGAAGAAGAAACGCTCCAACGTGGTTATACCTTTTGAGCTGAAGCATGATTTCATCAGCAGGGATAAAGAGGTGACCACCGTGGATATGGATGCTGAGGTGGTGGGTGAGGGGAAGATCATTGACTTCCGGGAAGCTCCCGGCGACAGCAAGAGACTGCTGGTAACACTGGAGGTCCCTGAGCAGGATGCCAGGAGAGTAGCAGGTATAAGGGTATTCGAACCTGAGGAAGGGTACCCGGTTGAAGATAATGAAGAAGTTCTGGATGATGAAACCATAATATGCAGGTGTGAGAGGGTAACAGCCGGAAGGGTCCGCAAGGAGATTCTGAACGGAGTGCGCGACATGAATATTCTGAAGGGAACGGTGCGCACGGGAATGGGGGCATGCGGCGGAAAGACCTGTACAGATCTGATCCTGAGGCTATTCAGGGAGTGCGGGGTGAACCCCGAAGAGATTACCCTGCCTACAGACAGGCCCTTCATAGAGGAGATTCCCCTCTCAGTATTCGCCGGGATCGGGAAAGGTGACGGTAATGCCCGGAAATAGTTACGATGTCATAGTCATAGGGGCAGGGAGTGTGGGGCTGCCCATAGCATATTTCCTGGCCCGGGAGGATCTGAGGGTGCTGGTTATAGAGAAGGAGTACTCCCAGGGACAGGGCCAGAACAAATCGGCAATAGGAGGGGTAAGGGCGACCCATTCGGATCCCGCAAAAATATCAATATGTCTTCAGAGCCTGGATATATTTTCGAACTGGGAAAAGGACTGCGGAAAAGATATCGGCTGGAAGGGAGGGGGATACTGCTATCCGGTCTACCGCGGGGAGGATGAGAGTACCCTCAAGAATCTTCTTCCCACCCAGCATCAGTATGATCTTGATATCAGCTGGGTTTCACCTGAGGAAATTATCGAACTGATCCCCGGGATCAATCCGGAAGGCCTCAGGGGTGGAACCTTTGCTCCGGGAGACGGACAGGTCAATACCCTGAAGGCAGCAGCTTCATTCTGGGATGAAAGCAGGAAGCTGGGGGTAAAATTCATTTTTAACCAGAGGGTAACCGGCCTTATCAGTTCCGGGGGCGAGATTAAAGGGATTGAGACAGAGGGCGAGAGCTATTATGCCGGAGCGGTAGTCAATGCGGCTGGAGCGGGGGCCAGGGAGATAGGTTTAATGGCAGATATAGACATACCGGTCTTTCCGGACAGCCATGAGGCAGGAATCACATCACCGGTGCAGCCCTTTTTTGATCCCCTGGTGGTAGACATCAGGCCCGGCCCATACGGAAAGACTTCAAATTTCTATTTCGGTCAGAATGAACTTGGCCAGGTCATATTCTGCTATACTCCTTCCGATCCGATACTTGGCGAGAACAGGTCTTCCACATCCGAGTTCATGCCGGTAATATCCCGCAGACTGATAGACCTGATACCAAGGTTGAAGAATGCCATGGTCAGGCGCGTATGGAGAGGCCTATATCCCATGACTCCGGACGGCATAATCATCCTCGACCGGGTCAGGGAGATGGATGGCTTTTATCTGGCGGTCGGTATGTGCGGTCAGGGTTTCATGCTGGGG
>WJIX01000057.1 GCA_014730075.1 bacterium
TCCACGCCGTAGAGAGAATACCCCAGGTACTGAAGGCTCCTGACGAAATCACCGCCCTGCAGTGGGCCTGCGGCGTATCCGCTACCGGCGCAATCCCCATGACCGCCACCTCCCGGCCCGGTTTTTCACTGATGGTCGAGAGCGTTGATATGGCTTTCATGATGGAGCTTCCCGTTCTGATCGTAATCGTTCAGAGACTGGGGCCTTCGACAGGATCGGCTACCACCGGTGCTCAGGGTGATGTAAGTATGTTGCACAGAATGGTTTCCGGGGGTTACAATATCCCGACAATCTCACCTTCCAATCTGAAGGATTGTTATCTTCTATCCGGGAAAGCACTCCGGTTGTCGGTGGAGCTGAGAACCCCTGTGGTTCTTTTGACTTCCAAGGAGATGGTGGAGACCGAAAGAAGCCTTGATCTTAAAGAATTACCCGGAATAGAGCCTGCGGAGTGGAATCTTTACCGGGGCAGTAATTACCGGCCCTACGGAGAACTGGAGAATCTCGTTCCAAAGTTCATGCCCCTTGGAGAGAACAGCAACCAGGTTAGAATAACCGCTTCTACCCATGATCAGATGGGTCTGCTGAAGAAAGCTACCCCCGAATCGCTCGAGAACACTGAAAGATTGAGCAGAAAGATAGATGAGAATATATCCCGGTATAACGATTACCAGCTCGAGGAGAATGAGAATGCGGATACCCTGATAGTTACCTACGGTATTACTTCCTACGCGGCCAGAGATGCTGTCGGTATCCTGGGTTCAGGTGGAATAGACGTATCCCTTCTAATAGTGAAGACGCTGTTCCCGGTCAGCGAGGAAGTTATCGATATTATCAATAGATACCGCAGGGTGATAGTAGCTGAGGAAAACCTGACCGGCCAGTACAGAACAGTTCTGTGGGGAGAGACAGGTGACCGGAAGGTATCCGGAGTCAATGCCATAGGACGGATGGTGACCCCTCAGGAAATCGTAAGGGAGGTAGAAGGTTGAGCTTCGATTTATTCAGGCCTCTACCCTACTGCCCCGGATGCGGCCATTTTCTGATTACCGAGGGATTGGCTCAGGCAGTGGACAAACTCGGATGGCGGGCTGAAGATATTATCCTGGTTACTGATATAGGCTGCGTTGGGCTCGCAGACAGATATTTCCCCTGTCACACAATACATGGCCTGCATGGAAGATCGGTAGCTCTGGGGACTGGAATAAGATTGGGGCTGGAGGATGACAGTAAACATATCGTGGTCTTGCAGGGAGACGGAGGCGCGACCATAGGGCTGCAGCACATAATGGAAGGAGCAAGGCTGAACCTGGATCTTACTGTTATCATTCATAACAACATGCTGTATGGAATGACCGGCGGCCAGAGCAGCGGCCTTACTCCTGTCAATTACAGAACCACCACGGAAAAAGAAGGGCCCTCTTCTGCAGGTTACGATCTGCCCGGGCTGGCTCATCAGGCCGGTGCCCCATATACCAGCCGGGTTATCGGAAAGGGGAATATCACCGATGATCTGGCGGAGGCTCTTGAAATCCCCGGCTTCTCTCTGATTGAGGTCCTGGAGTACTGCACCAGTTACGGACTGAGATACAACCCGGGTGAGAAATTAAAGCGCATACTGGAAAAGATGGGCAGAGAGACCGGGAGCTGGAAATATGAGCGGGACGACCATTACCACCCCGAAAGAAGAGCGGGCCTTAGTTCGTTATTCGATCAACTTGCCGGATTCGCCGGCAAATACAGGTGCAGCCTGGAGAATCCGGTTTCAATTATACTGGGAGGTTCCGCGGGAGAGGGTGTTCAGACGGCAGCCAGGATTCTGGCTAATGCCGGTATGATCGCCGGCCTCGAGGTCAGCAAGAAAGGGATATATCCGGTCACTGTCGGATCGGGTTTCTCTACCTCGGAGATCATACTCTCTCCGGACAGAATTAATTTCACCGGAATCGTCGACCCGGACGTTGTGATTATAGTATCAGATGAGGGTTTGCAGAATAATATCGAAGTAATAAGCAATATGAATAAAGGACTCCTGGTAATAGATGATTCACTCACCGCTCCGGAGACAGGAGCGCGGGTTATATCTGGAAAATTCCGGAGAGAAGCCGGCAAAAGAGGAGCAGCTTTATGTGCAATCGCCTTCTGGCTGAGAAAGGAGGAGATCATACCGGTCGATGCCTTGCTGGATGCCTCCGGGGTAAGTAAACACTCGGAATCGATGGTCAAGTCGATAGATGCAAGTGGTAACTGCAATAAGTAAACAGGCAATCTGTAAAATCAGAGCAGAATGAGGAGTGATACGATGGATTTTCAACTTACTGAAGAACAGAAACTTATAAAGGAATCGGTCAGGGACTGGTTCGCGAGGAACCTTCCCCTGGAGCGGGTCAGAGAAATGGATACCAAGGGTCATCCCTACCCCCAGGATATTCCGAAAGGTCTGGGAGAGTTGGGCGTTATAATGGGAACGGTTCCCAAGGAGCATGGCGGCCAGGGGTTGGACTGGTTTACCCAGACCCTGATAGCGGAAGAAATAGGTTATGCGGACCCGACAATCGCCTGTGCGGCTGCTTTCATGGCGGTGGCCACCGGCTGGGGATACACCCTGGATAAATACTGCTCGGAAGAGGTGCGCGAGATGGCGATCAAGCCGGCCCTCAAGGGAGAGAAATTCGTGGGGATCGCTACCACCGAGCCCGGTGGAGGTTCAGATGTGGCGGCGTTCAAATCCACGGCTGAAAAGGACGGCGATGAATGGGTGCTCAACGGAGAGAAGACATTCATCAGCGGAGTGGAAGAAGCCAGGGAATGGGGAGGCGGATACTGGGTCAATGTACGTACCGGTGAACCACCAGAGGATGCTCCCCATAAGAATATGACCTCATTCTTTGTTCCAATAGACGCAGAAGGGCTCGAGCCAGACAAACCATACCGGGACGCCGGGAGAAACGCGCTATCCACCGGAGGATTCAGGATGGAAAATGTCAGGATACCCGATTCATACCGGCTGGGTGAGGAAGGAAAAGGCTTTTACCGCACCATGGAAGGGTTCGATAACGCCAGACTGCTTATCGGAGCCAGCTCTGTTGGAGTAACCCAGAGGATCCTGGAAGAAGGGATGAAATATATCAAGGAGAGGAAAACCTTCGGGAAACCTCTGGCCAAATACGAAGGCATCCAGTTCGAGCTGGTGGAGTTGTACAGGGAGATGGAAGCTACCCGCCTGATGACCTACAAGACAGCCTGGATGCAGGACAAGCGTTACCAGGACGGATCGTTCAAGCCGAAGGATGTTGCGAAGTGGATATCGATGATCAAGTGGAAGGCACCCCACCTCGCCCTGGAGGCGGCGAACAAGGCGATGCACTGGCTCGGCGCGGCCGGCTATTCCGACGAATACATGTTCGAGATGGCCTGGAGAGGTGTCATGTCCTACTGCGTGGGAGCGGAAGGCGGAGAGAACATACAGAAGATAGTAATCGGACGAGAGCTGCTGGGCCCCGATTACGTGCCATACAAATAGAATGCACCGGTTGAGGAGCAGTTGATATGAATTTCATCGTCTGTGTAAAGCAGGTCCCCGACACCACTGAAGTGGAAGTGGACAGGGAGAGCGGTACCATAATTAGAGAAGGGGTTCCCAGTATACTGAACCCCTTCGACGAATTCGCCCTGAATGAAGCGATCAGAGTGAAAGAAAAGACCGGCGGCAGGATAACCGTCCTCAGCATGGGGCCTCCCCAGGCTCAAGAAGCACTCAGGAAGTGCCTGGCCATTGGAGCGGATGAAGCGATCCTGCTTACCGATCAGGCTTTTGCGGGTTCGGATACCTGGGCTACCTCATTCACCCTGGCCAGGGCCGTAGAGAAATTGGGGAAGTACGATCTTATCTTCTGCGGACAGCAGGCCACTGATGGGGATACCGCGCAAGTCGGTCCGGAGCTGGCCCGTCAGTTGAATATTCCTCAAATGACCTATGTCGAAAGCATCGAAGAGATAGATGACGGCTCGGTGATCTGCAAGAAGGAGACCGACGGCGGATACCAGAGAGTAAAGAGCGGACTTCCCGCCCTGCTGGCCTTCATCTCCACTCCCGCCTTTGAGCCCAAAATCCCCAGCATCATGGAAGTAATGGGTGCAAAGAGTAAGACCCTTTCACAATGGGGGATTGACGACCTGGGAGATGAAGATGGAGACTATGGCCTGGATGGTTCGCCTACCCAGGTGATCAGGGTATACTCTCCGCCGCAAAGAGGAGAAGGGGTAATAATAGAAGAACCCCCGGAGGTAGCCGTGGATAAACTGATAGAGTACCTGGAATCTGAAGGAATCATCTGATGATAAAAGTAGATCAAGAGAAATGCACCACTTGCGGAATCTGCGTAGATATCTGTCCTGTGAGCGCTATTGAGATTTCCGAAGGGGTTATATCCATAGACCGGGGAAGCTGCACTCTCTGCGGAGTATGTGTGTCAGTATGCCCCGTGAATGCCATCAGCATAAAGAGAAAAGCCAAAACCGAAGATACATCAGGGTATAAAAATGTGTGGGTATTCACCGAAGTCGCCAGCGGGACGCTCAAGCCGGTGGTTTTCGAGCTTCTGGGTAAAGGAAGAGAACTGGCCGATAAGCTGGATCAGAAGCTCTGCGCGGTAATTATAGGGTCAGGAGCAGATAAGTTCATTGATGAACTGGGAGCATACGGGGCTGAACTAATCTATATGGTTGACGATCCAATCTATGAAAATTACAGCACAGATGCCTATACTTCCGCCATTTCACAGTTAATCACCGAATTCAAGCCAAATATATTTCTCTATGGAGCTACCCACGTGGGAAGAGATCTGGCTCCTTCGGTAGCTTCGAATCTGGGACTGGGTTTGACCGCCGACTGCACGGACCTGTCCATAGAAGAGGAGGATAACCTCCTTCTTCAAACCAGGCCGGCCTTCGGGGGGAATGTTATGGCTGATATTATCTGTCCCAACACCCGCCCTCAGATGGCGACGGTCAGGCCCAATGTGATGGAACCGCTCGCGCCGGATGAAAACAGAGAATACGAGGTTATTGAAAGAAAGATCAGTATCCCCTCACGGTCCGTTAGAACAAAGATACTGGAGACAATATCCGGAAGGGAAGAACATGAGGTCGGCGTGGAGGAAGGAGATTGTGTTATCTCCGGGGGAAGAGGCATGGGATCTGCGGATAAATTCGAGGTCCTGGATGAGCTCGCAGGGCTCTTATCAGGGGTGGTGGGATGCAGCCGTCCGATAGTTGAGCTCGGGTGGATACCCAAATCCAGACAGGTGGGGCAATCCGGCAAGACGGTCTCCCCCAGGCTCTATATCGCCTGCGGTATATCAGGAGCCATTCAGCATCAGGTGGGTATCAGGAATTCCGATATTATAATAGCCATAAACAAAGACCCCAAGGCCCCGATATTTGATATCGCTGATTTTGGCGTGGTGGGAGACCTTCATCAGATCATTCCCAGATTGATCGATAGATTAAAGAAAAGATAAACTCTCCTGCCCCTTAGAGGTAAGCGCGGCGGGCCTGGCCCGAAGGGAAAAGCGCATATCTTGTTTTGAATCTTTCTGAGCTTGCCCGGCAAGTATTATTTATTTATCAATAGCACTCCAGGGATTACCTGCTTCTCTTTTTCCCTTCTGAAAATTCTATAAGCATATTCCGGAGATTCGTTGAGGCGGTACAACCGGTACCCCTTCGGAACTCATTTCAGAAGAATCATTTTTTTGGTGATACTATCCTTGCCTCCCTGGAGCCGGCAGAAGTAAACACCCGAAGCCAGCAGAGCCCCGCTATCTGATCTTGCGTCCCATTTGGCAGTATAACTGCCGGCTGGCAAACAGGTAGAAACAAGATTTCTTACCAGTTTGCCGTTTACATCAAATACATCAAGTCTGACTTCCGATGCTGCAGCGATATAGTAATTAATGGTGGTCGAAGGGTTGAAAGGATTGGGATTATTCTGCGAAAGCGAGACTGAAATTGATGGTGTTAATATCTCTTCTGTTTCGAATAAAATCCTGTCCTTACCCTCCTCATTATACAATATCCGGTATTGGTATGCTTTACCAGAATCGATCCTGTTATCCACCAGAAAGTAGAATCCGCTCCTATCACTTATGACGGTTTGATTCAGATCCTTATAATAACCCTCACCTTCGGATCTCATTACATGAAATCCGCTTTCCGGCCCTTTTCCGTTAAGGTTCCATTCAATCCTGATAGAATTATCTTCGTAGTATGCATCGAATGATTCCAGTACAGTGGCTGTTGCATCATCCCTTGAATACCCGGAATCGGGGCAGGAATAGTATGAAATACCTGGCCTGTCGGCTATAACATAGAAAAAACACCAGTTTTCCTCCACTGGTGTCTTATCAGCATGTGTTGGCAGAGTAACGGTATATCGGGAAGAGGAATGGGCATCTATTACTTTTATCTGCTCCCATTCTTCTGTGGAATAACAGCTGGAATCGGGATTGCTGGAATACCCTGAAGTTATCCAGGTGGACGGATCATCTAACCTGCGCATTATCCTGTAGTGAGTCACTGCACCGGTTATCCCATCATCATCTGCAGCAGATCTGCAGAAGGTCAGATAAACGAATCCCCCATGATCATGGTAGACATCCCAAATGTTTAATATTCGGGGCGTATAGTTAAGAAGGCAATCGCTGGTATCAGACAGACCCCAATCATAGTCGAACCATATGTCGTTATAACCGCTTATAAGACCTTGTGTAATAACGCCGGATGCAGTAATGGGAA
>WJIX01000058.1 GCA_014730075.1 bacterium
CAAGAATGTAGGCGCTACTGGCCGCTTCCCTTACCTCCTCCTCGTTCGCTCTCCTCTTTCCGTAGAGTATATTTTCCCTGATAGTGGCATTGAACAGAATGGTATCCTGGGAAACAATACCGATATTATTCCTCAGGGAGGAGAGCTTTATGTTTCTGACATCATTTCCGTCTATCAGTACTGAGCCGGAGACCGGATCATAAAAACGGCAGAGGAGATTGACAATGGTGGTCTTTCCAACACCGCTCTCTCCCACGATCGCCACCTTCTGCTTAGGCTTAACCTGGAAGGAGACCCCGTTAAGCACCGGCTCGTCGGGATCATAGTAGAAATCGACATTATTGAAGATGATATGCCCCCGCACTGAACTGAGTCTTACACTGTTGGGATTGTCGGTAATCTGCGGCTCTATTTCCAGGAACTCGAATATCCTGTCAAGGGCCGCTCTGGCCGACTGTATCGATACATTGTGCCGGGCCAGGCGGGAGACCGGAGCGAACAGCCTGCCCAGATATGCGTAGAAGGCGACCAGTCCTCCCAACGAAAGAGCGCCATTGATGACCTGGTGCCCGCCGTACCAGATTACGATAACCGGACCCAGAGCGGAGAAGATCCCTGCCACCGACGCGGCCAGTGCCGAAAACATACCGACATTTATATTTATATTGATCAGTTCCCTGCTCTTACCGATCAGCCTGGATGCTTCGAACCTCTCCCTTACGAAAGATTGCACAACTCTAATGGAGGTAAAGACCTCCTGAAAGAAGCTGACTATCTCGGCTGCCTTATCCCTGGAGACACGGCTCTTGGTCCTGATCTTCCTGCCCATGTGAAGCTGAACCAGGAAGAGAATGGGAAATAGCGATAGGGAGATGAGCGACAGCTTCCAATCCAGATAAATTATTATCGCAATTATGGCAAGCAGGGTCACAAAATCAGTGGTAAGGCTGACCAGGGTGGTGGTCAGAACACTCTGGATTCTTCTTACGTCGTTGTTTACCCGGCTAATTATCTCGCCGGTCTTGGTTTTCACGAAGAAATCTATGTGTAATCCCTGCAGATGCCTGAACAGCTTGAATCTGATATCGAAAAGTATTCTCTGGCTGATGTAGTAAATAAGGTAATTTGTAACTATATTCAGGGAAGCTCTCAATATGAAAAGGCCCGCAACCCCCAGCACCAGCACATTCAGCAGGGCGGCATTCTTGTCTATCAGGACATCATCTATCAGTATCTTCAGAACCAGGGGATCTATCAGGCCCAGAGCACCGATCAGAAGCATTATGAACAGAATACCCGCTTCCAGAGGGTAATATGGCCGCAGGAAGACCAATATTCTCTTTAGCCTGCCCTGACCTTTTCCAGATTCAGAATTACTCATCCGGGGAAAATCCGCTCCGCCTGATACAATTAATTGAACCGTTAACTGAAAATGAGAGCCGGCCTGCCAACCTCGGCACATTTACCGGTTATTATATGGATTAGTTATTCCTTTCGATGTCCGCTTCAGGCCAAACTCCTCCTAAGTTCATATTATACTTTTAAAAAGCTGATAATGTCAAGAAAGGATATAAGGATTCGGCGATACCGCTGATATTGCTCTCAGAACCTGTCCGGGATCAACCCTGGAAATATGAACCTTGCTGTTCTATAATATTCCAGCTGCCGCCTGAAAAGGCCATCCGGAGGATTATTAATATGCCCCGTACTGACAGATGATGGCTCCTGATGCTCCACTATGGCGGTTGACGGCAAGGCAGATTATTTATGCAGTTATTCCACATCTTCAGAATGGTCCGGAGGTAATAATGGATAATTTCATTCAGGTTTATACTACCACAGAAGACGGAGATGAAGCACGGCGGATTGCCAGGTCGCTGGTAGAGAAGAGGCTGGCCGCCTGCGTTCAGATACTGGGCCCTGTGTCGAGCACTTACTGGTGGGAGGATAATGTCGTAGAGGAACATGAATATATCTGCGTTATAAAGAGCCGGCAGGACCTCTACCAGGATATTGAACAGTCGATAAGAGAAGTGCATTCCTATGAAACACCGGAAATATTGGCAGTCCGGCTGTCAGAAGGGAGTTCAGCTTATTTCGATTGGATGGAAAAGGAACTGAAAAAGAATGAAGGATGAACCGGCAGGAGATACTACTTCTTCTCTGCCTCCGCCCTCTTGAGCAGCTTCAGCGACGTCCCTCGGTACTCGGGGAATTCAGAGGCGGTGTTAAGACGATTTATCGCCTCATCGATCATACCTGTTTCCAGTGCGCAGTACCCCATCATCAGATGAGCCCTTCCATAGTTCCGGTCCATCTCTATGCAATTTTCGAACGCCTGGTATGCATCCTGATAGTTCTCATCCATATAATGGAGGTCTCCCAGAAGTGCCCACAGGCGTACCGTGGGTTCCCTGTCCAGCGCTCTCTTCAGAGTCGCCAGAGCCAATTCGTAATCGTAGGCGGCCAGATACGCGGAGGCGAGCTTTTCAAAATCCCTGGCTGAGCTGGAATCTGATATCGATTCACTGTAATAACTGCTGGCCTGCTCAGGTACTCCAAGAGCGTTGTACATATCCCCAAGCTGCTCCTGCTCATCAGGTGCCAGAGGTCTCAGATAACCAGTTATGGTAAGCGCTACCGCTGCCTGCCGGTAATCTCCGCTACCGGCATAAAACTGAAAGGCCAGTTTCCATGCGTCCGGATTGTCGGGGAATTGCTCTATCATCTTCTCAGTGGCCCTGTTGCCACGCGCTATCTCCCCGGAGTCCATGCAGGCGGAAAGCAGTGACCTGAACCATTCCATCTTTGGCTCCCCGTATTTACCGGAGATCAGCTCTTCCAGAAGGTCCACCGCCTTGAGCGGCTGCCTGTCCATAATATAAGCGGCGGAGGCATAGTAGAGCAGATGTCCACGCTTATCTTCACTGAGCCTGAACCCCTTCAGGATCGCATCTGCTGCCTGGCTGTACTTCTCCAGCTGGTAGGCAGTCTCACCGAGGTTCAGCCATCCCTGGGCGTACCTCGGTTCCAGTTCAACCGCCTTGCCGTAATTATTCAGCGCTTCCTTATCCCTGTCCAGACGGGAGAGGTACATTCCCAGGTGGAACCTCATTATGTAATGGTCACCTTGAGGATGTTCCCTGAGATATTCCTGAAGAAAACCTGCTGCTTTCTCGAATTCGTTCTCCTTGACCGCATTCTGAGAATTGAAGAGGGCCAGCCTGGCCTTTCTGGGAAGATCCTTCACCGTATCGATCTTCTTCTCATCGGTATCCTCCGCGAAGATAACCGGGCTATGAAGATAGAAAAGAGCCACAGCAAGAAATATTATTAATCTTATTCTTTTATTCAATGTACAGCCTCACAATAGATTATAGCTGAAAACGAACATTAGTTACCACCCAGGCGGTCACTGCGTTTCCCTCTATCTTGCCCGGATTGAATTTCCAGTTCGGTACCGCCCTCATCACCGCCTTTTCAAAGAAACCTTCGGGCCTTGCTCCCAGTATCTGCACTTTGCCTACCGTACCATCCGTATTCACCAGCACTTTGATCTGGACGATACCCTCTATCCCCTGCTCTCGGGCCTTGTATGGATATACAGGGGGAACCTTTACAATGGTCTGAGGCGGCTGGTCCAGTTCGTACGCCTCGAACACGAATTCTTCCCTGTCAATGGATGAATTGCCCACATTCCCCAGGTCGATCACCACTCCAACATCCATATCGCCAGAGCTTCTCATAAGCTGAGGTTTTACCAGGTCGGGCTGGAAATCCTGTTTCTGTTTGGTCTCAGGTTTTTCCAGTTTCT
Source organism: bacterium (assembly GCA_014730075.1). GTDB lineage: Bacteria > Krumholzibacteriota > Krumholzibacteriia > Krumholzibacteriales > WJIX01 > WJIX01. Next base: position 3,815 of record WJIX01000058.1, read on the forward strand.
CAACCTCCTCCGGCTGAGGGGGTTCCGGGGGCGCCAGCTTAACCAGGCTCACCGCCACCGGATCGATAAGGTCTTCCGGTTTATCCCTTTCATGTGAAAGGAAGGAGGCCAGTCCCATGAGAAGGCCATTTATAAGAACTGCACCCAGAATAGCCGGAACCAGCCATCGGTAGGTCCTCATAAGATCTATTCCTCCTCACGTTTCGCCGCCAGACTTACATTCCTGGCCCCGGCAAGCCGGCACTGATCCATTACCTTTATGATTGAACCGGTCTCACTGTATTTGTCGGCAACTACCACCACACCGCTCTCAGGGTCCTCGGCAAGGGCCCGTTCGATCAGCGAGCGAACACTCCTTACGTCTATCCTCTTTCCTTCCATGTAGACGTGCCCCTCCGCGGAAACTCCAATCATAATATTGCCATGTTCCTTGACTTCCGCGGTGGCCGCGGTTGACTTCTGAACATCTATTCCCGCTTCCTTTACAAAGCTTGTGGTTACCACGAAGAATATAAGAAGGAGAAATACCATATCTATCAGGGGGCTGATATTGATATTAACCCCTTTGTCATTACCCCTTATCGTCTTACGAACATTTATCATAAATCACCCGCCTGTATTTCTATACGGCCAAGCAGTATCAGCTTGCATCAATATCTAGGCACCCTCGGTCATCACCGGAACACCAGCATAAGCACCTTCGCTCTCTCTTTCCATGTCCTCGATGTACCGGGATGAACGTTTATGGTCGATATCAGCCGGTTTCCTGACTATACGCCTCAGAATAGTAACATCCTCATCCATTCTGGTACGCAGCCTCTCGGACCGGCGAGATAGCATACCGCTGAGCAGCATTCCGGGAATAGCAACCAGCAGCCCGGTCTGGGTGGTAACCAGGGCAACCGATATTCCTCCGGCCATAGCTTTTGCGTTCCCGGTACCGAACAGGGATATTACCTCAAAGGTCTCGATCATCCCTATTACGGTTCCAAGAAGCCCCAGCAGAGGGGCTATCGCCGCCATGACCGCAATAAATGAAAGGAAACTGTTGAGCCGCGATTTCTGCTTCAACCCGCACTGGTGGATGATATCTCCGTCTATTTCGGGCGAGCCGGAGCGCTCAACCAGAAATTCCTTTACCAGGCATGCCCGCAATCCTTCCGAGCACTCTCCAATCCTTCCCTGCTTGACCGCCTGAATTGCCTGATGAATCGAAATATCAGTTTTCTGCATCGCCCTGAACCGGTAAACCCGTTCAAGGATAAGCGCCCACATTATCAGTGAGGCTAACAGCAGGGGTATCATAATCCAGCCACCCTGCTGGAAGTACTCTAATGTGTCAAGAATCGATTCAATTAACAATGGAATCCTCCGTTTCTCCAGCATTTTCCTTCCGCTGGAAATCTACTTCCGTATTTTTTCCTTTCCGGACTTTCTGCTTCTGAATGGTATTGGTAAGGTAGACAGCTTTTTCTTCCATCTCTCCTATTATATGCTCGGAGCGCCTGGAAAGGTAGGTATGCAGGAGCATGATCGGGATCGCTACCGCCAGGCCGAGCTCTGTTGTAACCAGGGCTTCACTTATACCCCCCGACATCAGCTTGGGGTCCCCGGTACCGAAGAGTGTTATTACACGGAAGGTGTCGATCATACCGGTAACTGTTCCCAGAAGCCCCAGCAGCGGAGCTACCGCTCCGAAAACAGCCAGGACAGAAAGACCCCTTTCCACTCTGGGCATCTCCCTGAGAATTGATTCCTGCAGCACGCTTTCCAGGGTTTCCCTGTCTTCGTTTCGCGCTTCCAGGCCATCTGAGATTACCTGTATAACAGGCATTTTCTTTCCCCTGTGCTTCTGTACAATATTCTCACAGCCGTCCCAGTCCCCGCTTGCCGCCAGGTCATTCACGCAGTCCATGATCTTGTCGGTCTGCCCGTGGACCTTTCTCAGGAAACCAATCTTGTAAATGACTATTCCAAGGGCAGCGATGGCGATCAGGATGATCGGCCATACGATCGGCCCGCCAGCCTGTATATGTTCTATAAAGCTGGTCTGATGAGATATCTGTCTGAGGGCTGCTCCGCCGGATATATCTATTGTTACCGCTTCGGTCGCACCATTTATATATTCCTTCAGGTTCCCCTGGATACCGCCGGGAGGCAGATTGGATAGTGCAAAGAAACGCTGGCTCTTGGGCGAATAATTCAGGAATCCCGTTTCTTCCTCGGTATGGTAAATCGATGTGAATTTGCCCAGCGTAAGGATTGTGCCGGTGTGGTTTTCCCCATCGCGGCCGACATAATCAGATTCTACCAGCCCTACCTGGCCGGACCTTCTGATCTCATCAAAATAAACCTTGGTCATGTCGGTGATATCGTCTATATCGGGGAAGTAGCCGCTCCGGAGAAGGGGCTTCAACCTGCTCAGCCGCTCAGGCGCTATCGCGCTGATGGGTGACTGAAGCAGTATAGACTCGAGGTCTCTGGCCGCAACCCTTACATTGCCGGAGATCTCGCGAAAGTCCATCTCTTTTCTGGACCATTCCTCTTCAAGTTTTTCCCTTCTCTTTTCGCCTGCTGCTATGCCGTTCTCCAGGCCGGTTAACTGCCTTTCCAGAGTCTGCTCCAGAGTTTCCAGCCTGTTAACTTCCTTAAGTAGAGCCGTTCGGTCTGAGAGAATTTCCCTCTCTACTTTCTTCTTCTTTTCCAGGGCTTGCTTCCGGTTCTGCCTGGCCTTCTGAAAAGCCTCCCTGGCATCCTCCTGCGCCGGAGCCGGAGCGGATACAGCCGCAATCATCAGAAGAGATAAAATGACGGTAAAATATTTACTCATTGTTTATCCTCCCCAGTGGCAGTTCTATCAGTTCGACGGGGCGAATGCGTGATGCCATCTCCATCGCTTCGCTTACCGGCCTGTTATATTTATCCGGCAGCTCAACCCACGCCTCAGAGGCGGGATCGTAGCTTCCCACCTGCTGGCCGTCCGGAGTCCTCCAGAATACTGATACCCTTCCAATATGCAGAACATCCACGAAAAGGGTATCGCCGCCGACAGTTACTTTCTGCTGATAGACTTCCACATTGCCGCCGTAATTGGCTTCAATCTGTAGAGCCTCCAGTAACTTCCTCAGCTTTTCCGCTCCCAGGATATCCGGTTTGGCAATCTCCTTCTTCAGCATCTCTATCCTGGCTTTTCTCTCTTCCAGCAGGAAGGGGAGATCTCTGTCCACCCAGCTCTCCAGCCGGGCCAGAACTATATTGAGTGTGTCCTGAAGGCTGTTCTGCAACCTGTCCGATTCATCCAGCCGGCGCTCCAGCTCATTGTTTCTTTCCATCAGCGCGTCATGCTTCTTCTGCACTGATTCCTTCTTCCTGGTCAGGTAATCGATATTCGCCTTGGCGGTGCGGTACCGAGCCTCCAGCTCAGATTTCTCCTCTGCCCATTCTTCCCTCTTCTGCTGAGTTTCCTGCTGTATTCCGATAGTGCTGTCCACTACCTTTACCAGCTCTTCCCCCTCAGGTTCGTCCTGTCCAGGAGAAACCACGGGTATAAGCATCAACAGCAGAATAATGAAAACCATCGCCGTTTTTAGATTCATTCCTTTAAACTCCTTTTGTACTTGAAACTCTGCGGCTGTTATATAATGTGCTTAACCGGTAATCCGCTGAAAAACTCTCAGCCCTTCCTCGATTCAGTCTCTATGGCAAAGCTAACCCAGGCAAGTTAACGCTATATGAACCGAAAGTTAAAATTATGTTAAGGGGGGCCCCTATTTTCGGAACTCTCCCTGTTCGCACCTGAATTATCATCAGACCACGGATCTTCAATTTCAAAATCTTTTTCTCTTGAACCTGAATCCTGCCCGGAAAGAGATGACCAAATTAATCGATTCGTAAAGAAGCTCTAAAACTGAATTAACAAACGGGTGTTAAAATTCTCCCCGCAGAGTTGATTTCGATGAAGTCACAGGACAGATCAGCAGCAGCCGGAGAATCAGCAGAGTTTACAGGCAAATTAATGTTTTTATAATCTGTTCTTAAAACTTGCTTAACAAAGCGAACCTATAATCCACTCGCTAAGAGTTAGTGAGAACAACCCGGGCAGAACATCTTCAGGCTGGTATCTGAAAGAAGGAGTGGAAATTGTTAAAAGGGTATATTAAATGGATAACCTTATCCTTAATTCTGCTTAGCTCAACCGGGGCGGCAGCAAAGACCGGTGCTCTCTACGGAGTAATCTACGACGAGAAAACCGGGGATAAGGTGGCAGGGGCTAACATTCTTCTTGTTGAAACAACTATAGGGACGGTAACCGATCTGGACGGAAGGTACGAGATTGCCGGGATACCGTCCGGAAAATATAACGTGAGAATTACCTGTATGAATTACAATCCCAAGGTAATCGAAGGGGTTAACATTAAACCCGGCAAGAGAATGAAGCTCAACACCTCGCTACTGCCAGTAGATGCCGAAGACGCCTACCGCATCGAAGATGTAGTAGTCTCGGCTGAGAAGGTTCTTTCCACCGATATAGCCATACTGGCCGAGAGGAAGAAGGCTGCTACCATCGGTGATGCAATAAGTCTGGAGCAGATATCACGCTCTCCTGACGCAACTACCGGAGACGCACTAAAGCGTGTTACCGGTCTTTCTGTTAAGAATAACAAGTTTGTGTATGTTCGGGGGATGCCGGAACGTTACAGTGTAACTAATCTGGACGGGGTGCCGATATCGAGCACCGAAACTGATGTAGACAAGAAAAGCTTCTCCTTCGACCTTATACCAGCCAGTTTTCTTGAAAACGTTACAGTCCAGAAAACGGCAACCCCCGACATGCCAGGTGATTTTTGTGGCGGGCTGGTACAGATCAATACTCTCGTTTTCCCTAACAGGAGGCAGTACTCGATCAGCCCGTCAGGTTCATACGAGGAAGGGTCCACCGGAGAAGATATGTTTCTGTCGCAGAGTGGAGACAAGGACTGGCTTGGTTACGATGACGGATCCAGGGCGCTTCCGGACGACGTGCTCCCCCTTCAGGCCGAAGATTACAGCAGGAGCCACAACGACCTTGCAAGGGAGCTCCCCAACAACTGGTGTCCCGTAGCTGAAACAGCAAGACTGAACAGTTCATTCAAGATGCACTACGGGGATCACTTCACCCTGGGGGGTAACGAATTCGGGATCATCTCGGCGGCAGGATATTCCAACAGCTACAACGTTTCCGAATTCGAGGATATCCCCATCTTTAATCCTTCCGAGATTGGAAGGTCCCATTACAGAGGCACAAAATATATCAAATCGGTAAATCTGGGAGGGATCCTTGGATTTAACTTCAGGCCTAGCGGAAACCACAAGTTCAGCCTCCTGAACCTCTACCGCCGCCTGGCGGACGATCAGGTCAGGATGTCATCGGGCCGTCCCGACAGGGGTTCCGACTATCAGGAGATCCAGGAGATCGAATGGCAGGAAAGATCCATCTACCAGGCTCAGCTCAGGGGTGAGCATAAACTCGATATCCTGCCTGGCCTGGAGTTGGAATGGACCGGATTCTACTCTGATTCCGACGCTGAAGAACCCGACAGGAAACAGGTAGGATACATGGAGCAGGCATCGGGGGCAATGGTGGAGCACGGCAACCACCGCACCTGGTATCAGATGAAGGGTGATATGAGTGGCGGGAAGCTGGACCTGACCTACCAGTGGAGAGATGCGCGGTTCAAGACAGGTCTGTTCACCATGAGACGGACCAGGGAATTCGCTATTGCTGATTTTTACGCCGATCCCTGCGTGGGAAGAAACTGCGATCACGACATCACTCTTCTGCCTGTGTGCGAGGTGTTTGATGCAGCCAATTTCGGCAGCAGAAGGTTCACCTTCATTCTGTCCACTCCCTATACCGGGGATTACGATGGCGAAAGCAATATTCTGGCAGGATACCTGATGTTCGATTATCCCTTCCAGCTTTTCGATCGCCAGTTCAGAGCTATCGGTGGGGCGAGAATCGAGGATAACGAAGTAACTGTGAATACGGTAGAATCGATCGAAGAGAAGATACCATTGGAAACCACAATAAAAGAAACCGATGTGCTCCCTTCATTCAACCTGAAGGCGGAGCTCTTCAGGGACAGCAACCTGCGACTGGCCTATTACCGCTCACTGAACTATCCGGAATTCAGAGAGATGGCCAATGTAAGATATTACGACTTCGACGCCTGGAGACTGGTTCAGGGAAACCCGAACCTCACCAGGGCGGTGATAGACAATTACGACGTAAGGATGGAATGGTTCCCTCAGGTCGGAGACTTGCTCGCTTTCAGCTATTTCTATAAGGTCCTGGAGAATCCGATCGAGCAGAAGGTATCGGAAGGTTCCACACCATATATAAGCAGCTGGTTCCAGAAGGTCGGAGATGAACCGGGAGAAGCGACAAACTACGGATTCGAGTTTGAAATCAGGAAGAACCTCGGGTTCCTGGGAAAATCGTTCACCAACTTCGACACCGATTACTTCGAGAACTTCACCATCCTGGGTAACTTCAGCCGGGTCTGGTCCAAGATCGATGTCCTCAGAGAAGAGGGAACCAGAATCGTCAAGGATTCCAGGTCCCTTCAGGGACAGGCTCCATGGACCGTAAACCTGGGCATGATGTTCGATGAGCCGCATATCAACACATCCTTCAGCATCCTGTACAACAAGATAGGAAGGCGTACCGCCACCATCGGAGTGGACGAGGACCGGAAGAGGGATATCTGGCTGGAGCCCACCGACATGCTGGATCTGGCTATCAAGCATAAGCTGTTCTTTTTTGACAATATGGATATCAAGTTCACTATGAAAAATATAATGGGTGAAGATGAAACTCTTACATTCGGGCGTCACCCCTCAGACCGCCCGGGCAGGGAGGATTACCTGCACAAGAGTTACTCTGAAGGTACCAAGTACTCTCTTCATCTCACATATAAGTACTGATTGGGGGAACTATAGACCTGATGAAGAAGCTTTTGCATTTCAGCAGTTTGGAGACTCGGCAAAAAGCATTTCTTCATCAACATGAGGAGGTGATTCTGGCAAACAAAAATTCCCTGTGCCGGCTTGAGAGCCAATAAATTAGTAGTTTAGACGCGGGGTCAAGAGTACACCTTTACATACTCGACAATACGTAAAAGATGTACAGAAAAAGTCCGACGTTAACAAACTGCTAGAAAAGACCTTTTAAGGAGGTAATTTCAAGATGAAGAAGTGTATTGTGTTATTAATCGCTGCCGTGATCTGCTGGAGCGCTTCAGCGGACGCCGCGAAACCGACCGAGGTCCTGGGGCCTGGGTTAAACAGTGGTAGAACTGTTTACCATCAGGATTTTAACAGGGTCCTCAGTTCTGATACCCTTTACTACCTCACAGGAACGTATCATGTAGACTCGACCTACTCGATGACGATTCCGGCCGGCACCATTATTCAGGGCGACACAGCTTCCGCGCTGGTCATCATGAGAGGCGGCCAGATCTTTGCGACAGGTACCGCGTGTGATCCTGTCGTGTTCACCAGCCGCAAGGCACCCGGACAGCGCTCTCCCGGCGACTGGGGTGGCGTTGTGATTCTCGGGGAAGCCCCCGTGAACAAGGTAGAGCCCGTTATCGAGGGTGGAATCGTCGAAGGCAGATTCGGCGGGAGCGACCCTGACGATGACAGCGGAGATTTCTACTATGTCCGACTGGAATGGCCGGGCTACAGGTATGAGCTCAACAACGAAATCAACGGCCTTACCATGGGCGGTGTGGGACGCGGTACCGAGCTGCACCACATCCAGGTAAGTTATGGTTTCGACGATTCATACGAATGGTTCGGAGGAACCGTCAACGCTCATCATCTTATCGCAATGGGCGGAACCGACGATGAATTCGACACCGACTTCGGTTACACCGGCTACATCCAGTATGCTTTCGGTCTGAGGGATCCCTACTACTATGATCCCGAAGGTAGCTCAAACGGATTCGAATCCGACAACGATGGGAATGAGACCTCAACAGACACGCCTCACACCCACCCCATCTTCTCAAACGTTACCCTGATCGGTCCGTATCTGGATGAATTCACCTATGTGCCTCCGGCAGCTACGTTCAAGTACAGCGCGAACCTCCGCCGTTCGACCCAGACCAACATCCTGAACAGTGTAATCGGCGGTTACCCGTGGGGATTTACCGTACGTGATCCTTACACCCACCAGTTTGCCTGGAACGACATCCTGAGAGTACAGTGTCTGAGCCTCTGCGCCCAGTTCTACAAGGACAGCTCCGTGCCTACGGTGCACCACACCTCTGAATGGGGCGGAACTCCTGACAGCGTGACCACATGGTTCGACAGAGACTACTACTTCAATTACGCCAAGAACGGCGCTATCCGCTATCTGCCGGATATCGGCATCAACATTGGCGACATCTTTGATCCGAACCCTGTACCCGCTCTCGGCTCCGAGCCTGACACCGCTCACGTATGCATCAACGACTCGATCTGGGCTCTTACCGGATTCGACGTGGTTGACTACCGTGGCGCCTTTGAACCGGGTGTCGACATGAGATACCAGTGGACATTCCCCTGGGCTAACTTCAATCCGCAGGAGATCAACTACGTGACCGACACCAGGGATGAGAATGTTACACCCAGCAAGAAGCTGTTAGCTCAGAACTTCCCTAATCCGTTCAACCCTTCTACCATGATAAAGTACTCCGTACCTGAGAAGGGCCATATCTCCCTTAACGTTTACGATGCCAGCGGCAAGAAGGTCGCCACCCTCGTGAACAAGGTAATGGCCGAAGGTTCCTATGAAGTCAACTTCAACGCCAGGAACCTCTCCTCCGGTATGTACTTCTATCGTCTGGAAGGCGAGGGATTCAGTGAAACGCGCAAGATGGTCCTGCTGCGCTAGTACACGGCAAAAAAAGAAGGAATTACGCATAAGCGCGTAATCCCTTCACTCTTTGAATTAGGACCCTTACACCGCGGCCGGCATAAGAACCCTCAAAGGAAAAATGCCGGCCGCGGATTTTTTTGTCAAGTATTAATTCCTCAAGCAGTTATTCGACCCGGCCGCATTGGACGCAGCAATATATTCCGAAGCGGCGGGGAGGAGATTCTGCCAATTTAGCGGATATCTAACTTCCCATTAATGATAGCTTAAAACTGATATCGTAATATATACACGCTTGTCAAAGATTCCCGGTGAATCGGGTTGAAAAAAATGGTCGACGCATCCGACGGCTGAGTAGAGGCTGGGGTTCGCGCCGGCTGTTTTTTTATATCCTGGTCCCCGCGCGAAATCGGTCTTTACACTGTGAAGTTTACGGGTGTATAATAATTCCACGAATAGATAAGAAAGAGAGAGCGGCCAGGCGAGAGGAGGTTTCAGGATGCCCGAGGAGTTCGATGCGGGATGCGCCCGCCCCACCGGAGGACCGGTGGGTGAAGATGACGCGCCTGCGGAAAAAGAAACTGAGGAAGTATTTAAGGCCAGCGCCAGGGAGGGTACTATGATCAAGGTAGGACAGAAAGCGCCGGATTTTACAGCCCCGGCCTACTACAAGGGGAAGTTCGCTAAAGTAAAGCTGTCAGAATACCTGGGAAAATGGGTCCTGCTCTGCTTCTATCCCGGTGATTTTACCTTCGTCTGAGCAACCGAAGTGTCGGCAGTTGCCGACAGGTATCCCGAGCTTCAGAAACTCGGGGTGGAAGTACTCTCCATGAGCGTGGACAGCGTTTTCGTGCACAAAATGTGGAATGATCATGAACTCTCAAAGATGGTTGAGGGCGGTATACCGTACCCCATGTTATCCGACGGGGGGGGTAATGTAGGAAAAATCTATGGGATCTACGATGAGGAGGGCGGCGTTGAGACCAGGGGCAGGTTCATCATAGACCCCGATGGAGTTGTTCAGGGATTCGAAGTTCTGACACCTCCGGTGGGAAGAAATGTAAATGAGACACTGAGACAGGTTCAGGCATTTCAGCTGGTCAGGGAGAGCAAGGGCGGCAAGGCGACTCCCTCCGGCTGGAAACCGGGCAAGACAGTACTGGAACCAGGGCCTGACCTGGTGGGCAAGGTCTGGGAAGTCTGGAAAACAGATATGGCCAGGGATTAAATTTTTTTCTCTTTTAACGGCTCCGCCGCCTGAGCGGGCGGCGGAGCCCGCATTGAAGCGGCTCTTCAGGGGAACTCTTAACTTATCAACCATAGATCAGACCAATTGCAGGAAGCTGTGACCCTGAGAAACTCTTTATGAAGGGAGGTTTTCCGATGAATGACAGAAAGAGGGTGGCGATTGTATCTGACACACATATGGCCGATCCCGATTTTCCCCCCTCCCAGAAATCAAGATTCATGCATTTCCTGGATGAATTCGTAAGGAAGGAGGTTGGCGAACTGATACTCCTGGGGGATATCTTCGAGCTGTCCCAGGGCAGATTGAATGATGTCTATGAAGATTGTCTTGATATTCTGATGAAATTTGCCGAGTTGGCCAACAATGGTATCAGGATTACCTACCTGCTGGGGAACCACGATTTTACTCTCTCAGATGTAAAGGGCTTCGATCTGATTCCCCATCCGAATATCATAGTAAGGCTGGCCAGGGATATTCTTCTGCCGGTAAGAAAATATGTGGACAGCTCCGGCAGGGATACCAGAAAGGTCCGGGGCGAACGGGTTTTCTCATCGGCATCTTTCAGGACTATCAACGGGAAGAGAGCCTTTCTTGCCCATGGTCATGAATTCAACCATTACTTCAGGGGAAATCCCGCCAGATTCGATTCGGTAATCAGAGCTGCCAGGCTGCTCGAGAAGGTAGAGCCGACTCTGGATGACAGGCTGCTGGGAGCGATGGAGAAGCTGAAACACGGGCTGTTTGGCGCATTCTATAACTCCGGCACACCGGGCAGAGAAGGAATATTGAAAGATGAACTGGAGTTTCGCCTCGCCGCAAGGGATATCTGTAAATATATAGTATCGGATGACGGTGAAATAAGACAGCGAAACGAGAGTGAGAGAATAGATTATGTCTTCTTCGGACATACCCATCTTCAGGAAGGACCGGTGGTTCTCAGGGACGACATTCTGGATGACAGCGGGAAGGAATGGGGCCGCTATTATAACACCGGCGCCTGGGTAATAAAAGGTAAAAGATCTGACTATACTGTAATTAACAGCGACGGCAGTGTTGATTCCCTGCGGTGGTAGAGGGCCTGGTGCATATATAGGTACCCCCCCTCGCTATGGATGGGGGGATACCTTTCCTGGCTGAATTATACCAGGCCGAGAAGTTCATGGAGCCAGAGCAGCCAGGCAGGCAGCTCCCCTCCGAACACTACCTCACAGAGCCAGTTATGGACCATGAGGAACCAGTCAATGAACCAAGGTGGAAACCAGTACATTCTGTTCACCTCCCTCCGTTGTTAATTAGACAAATCGATATCTATCTCACTTCTGTTCTATATAAAACGATATTATGGATCACTGGAATCTGCCCTGTAAAATTATATTATCAAATTAAAGTGAAATCTGTCAATTATTATTGGCCAGTATTCTTTAGGGGTTAAATAATGAGCTATAGAGGAATTGTATCCTCCCACGGAACTAATATTATTTTTCTGTTCAACTGCCATTTTTTATGGATTTTTTCTTGAAATGGTTTAATCTTCTGGTATATAAACACAACAAAGGAGGTGATTCTAATGAACAAACTGAACACTCTGGACTGGATTGCCCTGATCCTGATTATCGTCGGTGGATTGAACTGGCTTCTGGTTGGTATCTTCAGCTTTGACCTGGTAGCGGCAATATTCGGCGATATGTCAGTAATATCAAGGATCGTTTACATCCTGGTGGGACTCTCAGCGATATACACAATTTTCATTCTGGGCAAACTTCAGAAGAAGTGATCTATCTGAAGTAGTCATAAATTTTAAATCCGCGTCCGCCGCAGGAACGCTCTGTTCTTGAGGTCAGTTTATTCCTGCGTTATGAGTTGGAGTTGTGTCCGCGGATAAGGGAAAGAATATAACAGGTCTGTTTAACCTGACTGCCCGGTTTCTCTCCAGGAGAGATAGGGAGCCTTTAGAGCCTTCTTGTTGTATTACCGGGCAGTTTCTGTTTTCACCTCAGGGGTGCATATGCTCCGAAAAGATAATATCAGCACCGGGTAAATCAGCTATTCAGCATGTTCCTGTATTCTTTGACACGAATTATATTTTTACCTTTCTATCCCATATTATATACTTCAGGGTAACATTAAATTATTGAACGGGAGAAATGACTATGCCAGAACAGAATTCAGGCCCCTTTAATGAGGAAAACGAACCGCAGCTTATCAGGCCGCCCCTGAATGAAAATGAAATAAAGTTTTATCCCCAACCGAATGCCGGGCAATCGGGAAAAATAAGAAAAGCTCTGCTGACACTTCATACCCTGGAGC
>WJIX01000059.1 GCA_014730075.1 bacterium
CCCCTTGACATTGAAACTGAACCTGCCCGGCTTGTATCCCCTCATCCTGGAAACCGGCAGCTCAGAAAAGAGCTTCCTCACCGGCGTGAATATTCCGGTATAGGTGGCTGGATTTGACCTGGGAGTCCTGCCGATCGGTGACTGGTCAATATTCACTATCTTGTCAATATGGTCTGAACCGGTTATTTCATCGTGATCCAGGGGAAGATTTCTGCTCTTATAGAATAACCTTCGAAGGGCGGTATACAGGGTATCACAGACCAGGGTACTCTTCCCCGAACCGGACACACCGGTTACGCAGATCAGCTTTCCCAGGGGGAACTCCACGTCAATCCCCTTGAGGTTATTTCCCCTGCCCCCCCTGAGAACCATCTTGAATCCGGAACCCCTCTCCGAACCATATTTAAGTTCAAAGTACTGCTGGGTAGCCAGGTACCGTCCGGTCAGGCTCCCTTCCGCTCTGATTAATTCCTCGCCGCTTCCCTCAGCAACCAGACGCCCTCCCAACTCCCCTGCCCCGGGGCCCAGGTCTATTATATGGTCCGCCGCCAGAATTGTCTCCCTGTCATGTTCTATCACCAGCACGGTGTTGCCAGCTTCGCTCATACTCTTCAGCGCGGAGATAAGCCTGGCGTTATCCCGCTGGTGAAGGCCTATGGTTGGCTCGTCCAGGATGTACAGAACACCAACCAGCTTGGTGCCCAGCTGGGTAGCCAGCCTTATCCTCTGCATCTCCCCACCTGCCAGGGTGTCTGCAGACCTGGAGAGGGTCAGGTAATCCAGCCCCACATTGACCAGGAATTCCAGCCTTTCAGTTATTTCATTGAGAAGCGGAGCGGCGATTATTCTGCGGTTACCCTCGAACTCGATATCCCCGAAAAATCCTGACAGGCGCTGGATGGACAGATGGGTCAGCTCCGTGATATTGCTCCCTCCCAGGGTAACAGCCAGGGCTTCCTCTCTCAGCCGCATCCCTCCGCAGCGGGAGCAGGCCTCCCTGGTCATGAACTCCTCGCACCAGCTCCTTATCCTGCCGGAGTCGGTCTGCTGGTACCTCCTCCTGAGGTTGGGGATGATCCCTTCCCACTCGGTTACGTACTCCCCATGTCCCTTCTCGAAATCGTACCTTACCACGATCTCGGAGTCTGAACCGTACAGTATTGTATTAACGGCCTTTTCGGGCAGCTCACCGAAGGGCACGTCCAGCGAGAAGCTGTATTCATCTGCCAGGGCCCGGAGCCGCTGGCCGAACCAGTTATCCTTGAGCTTTCCCACCGAGGCTATGGCCCCCTCACGGATGGACAGGGACCGGTCCGGGATTATCATATCGATCGAGAAATCCATGGTAGTGCCCAGCCCGTGGCACTCAGGACAGGCTCCATATGGCGAATTGAACGAAAAGAGGCGGGGAGAGATCTCGCTGAAGCTGAGATTGCAGTACGGGCATGAGTGCTCCAGGCTGAAGAATACCTCCCGGCCACTCCCGATCCTGGCCAGGATCACTCCGTCGCCAGCCCTGAGGGCGGTCTCCACGGAATCGGACAGCCGCTCCCGGTTCTTTTCCCTTACCTTAAGCCGGTCCACCACCACTTCGATATCATGCTTTACCTTGCCGTTGATGCTGACAGGGTCGTCTATTCCATGGGTCTGGCCGTCAATCCTTATGCGGGTGAACCCCTTGCCCGCCAGGCCGCTGATAAGGGCCTTGTGCTGCCCCTTCTTTCCCCGAACCACCGGCGCCATCAGTACCAGCCGGGATCCCTCCTTCTCCATAAGGAGGTTGTCCACAATCTGAGATACCGACTGCCTGGAGATTTCCCTCCCGCATCCCGGGCAGTGCGGTATTCCGGTCCTGGCGAAAAGCACCCTCATATAATCGTATATCTCGGTGATGGTTCCCACCGTGGACCTTGGATTGCGGGAGATCTTTCTCTGATCGATAGATATGGCGGGAGAAAGGTTCTCGATGCTGTCCACATCAGGTTTCTCCATCTGCTCCAGAAACTGCCTGGCGTAACTGGATAGAGATTCCACGTACCGTCTCTGACCCTCTGCATATATGGTATCGTAGGCAAGGGACGACTTGCCGGAACCGCTCAAACCGGTAATGACCACGAACCTGCCCCTCGGAATTTTGACGGTAATATTCTTGAGGTTGTGTTCTCTTGCTCCCCTGACAATCAGGTAATCCCTGCCGTTCTCAGAATGTTCAGCCATCAGGTTGTCTGCTCTTTCCTGCTATTGCTGTTCTCTTGTATCCTTCTGCCCGTTGTTCATCTTTTCCAGGTAACCGGCCGCTATCCGGCCCCAGTCAGATTCCCTGCCGTGTGATTCCAGCACCGACCGGTATATCCCGGCAGCTTCATCATACCTTCCCATCTGCCGGTAGCATCCGGCTGCTTCCAGCCTGGCGGTAACCCCCCACATACCCCCTGTCCTGAGGTAGGGAACCCGTAGAAACTGACGGGCAGCCTCACGGTAATGGCCCATATTCTTAAGGTTGATCCCTATCCAGTAGTAGGCCCGCCCCAGTTTCGCCTCCTCAGCGGTAATAGAAGTTATTCTGCTGTAGACATCCCGGGCCAGCCTGTATTTGCCGGACTGGCCGTAAGCAAAACCGAGATTGAACAGCAGGTCCACTATATCATCCCTGGCAGGGTAATTCTCCACTATCCGGAACCAGACTGATGAAGCTTTCTCCCAATCTTCCATCTTCTGATAGATTTCAGCGAGGTTCTTGAGTGCCCTGAATTTCAGGTCCTGGTCAGCGCAGGATTCCGCCGCCAGTGAATAATTCCTGGCGGCCAGGTTCAGCTTCTCCATCCTTGACTGCACAAAGGCAAGCTTGAATGAAGCGGCGCAGGCCAGTGAAGAATGGGGCGCGTCCCGCAGGTGCCTGACCAGCTTCTCCTCGGCCCTGGCGTAACCTCCGCTCTGGATGTCGCACAGGGCCAGGTAGTACAGGGATTCATCCTGGTAATCGGGGTACTCCGATGCCAGAGACTCGAACAGATTCCTGGCACTCTCGAACTGATCTTCCTCTATCAGCATCCTGCCCCTGAGGAGGACAATCTCCGGGATACGACGGTCCCCGGGATAATCTTCCCTTAGAAGAGCCAGGTCGAAATCGGCCTGCTCAATCCTTCCTGAGCGGTACCGCGCCAGGGCGCGCCCTGCCAGAACCCTGGCGCTGTCCACTCCCTCAGAGCCGAGCAGCCGGGAGAAATGGTCCTGGGCCTTCTCAGCTTCCCCCTGCTCCAGCAGGATCTCAGCGTACATGATCCGGTGTTCGGGGCTTCCGGATATCCTGACCAGTTCCCGGTAATACTCTCCCGCCTTCCGTAAATTCCCGTTGATATAATTATTCCTTCCCAGTTTTTCCATCGCCCTTACTCTAACGGAGCGGCCGGGGTTACCGCTATCCAGCAGGGCGGAATAGATCGAATCGGCGGCCTGATCCTCACCAAGTTTCTCCAGGGCCAGGGCATACCTGAAATCAGCCACTGCGGCAACGGTGCTTCCGGGACTGAGCCGCGAAACCGCGGCGTATTCCCGCCCGGCCGACTCATAATCCTTGAGGTAGAAGTGGCAGTCTCCCTTCCTGAGCCGGCAGTTCATCCTCATCCTGCCGGTGGCGCAATCGAGGCATCCCCGGTACGCTTCCATCGCCGGCCGGTACTGTTTCATCGAAATCCTGATCTCACCCAGGTCGTACCAGGCCCGGGGATCACAACCGCATCCGGGGTAATCGGCAAGATATTTACGCAGAAGCTCCGAGGCTATCTGGTCCTCTCCCTGCATCCTGCGCAGATACCCCCTCTTCCTGGTTATCTCAGCCATGTCACACTCAGGAAGAGATTGCGCCTCCAGCTGATCGCATACCTTCAGGGCGCTGTCCGGAGCCCAGGCACTTCCCTTCAGGGCGGCCCCGTATATAAGATCGCACTTTCTCATCAGGGCCCAGATCATGCTCTCCGGCTCTCTGTAATATTTCATGTATCTGTCCAGCCCGGAGAGCTTCCTGGAAAGGTCCCATCCGCCGAACTTCACCTCAAGATAAGACCGGTACGATTTCTCGCCCCACCGGGTGGAGCCGTGTTCACTCACCCCCTCTCTCCAATGCGAGAGAGCTCTGCTGAGGTCGTCCCCGCCACTCTCTCCACTGAGGACCGATCTCCTGTACCTGGAATGGTAGGCCTCTCCCATATAGTACTCGCGCCGGGCCGAGTCAGCGGCGGATAATTTCGCCGGGTAAGACTCCTCCAGCAGTTCCAATGCCCTGTCGATATATGAATGCTCCAGGAATGCCGTGGCAGCTTCCACCAGCAAAGCGCCGCGCGGACCGCCAGTCAGAAGCAGGGTGTGAATGGAATCAACAAGATCTCTATCATTCCGGGGCGTCAGTTCAAGCAGTTCCAGCCTGCGTCCTGCTACCTCTTCCCATTCTCCCTCCGGAAATTCTCTTATTACCGTTCTGTACAGAGCCACCGCGCCATCCAGGTCACCGGTGGACTCCTTTCCCTCCGCTGCCCTGAACAGGGCCTTTTCCCTCAAACCAGGGGAGGATGTGGAGGCAGCCTCCTCCCACAGCCTTACAGCCGCTGCGGTATCCCTCAGACCCCCTGAATAGAGACCGGCCAGCGAGGCCAGCACTCTTCCCTTCCGTGCCGGGGGCAGACCGGAGGTCAGAGAGATCCGGTAGAATCTTGCCGCATCATTGTATCTCTGAAGCTTATTGCTGAGTTCGGCTTTGAGTATAAGTATTTCAGGGGTGTAAACCGCCCCGGGATAGCGCTGCTCCATCCTGTTCAGTTCGGCCAGGGCCTCTTCCGTCCGGCCCTCTTCGGCAAGAATACGGGACTTTAGAGATAGAGTCCAGCCGGTTGAATCAGCCGCCGGGAACTCCTCCCGGTAGCTCTCTATCAGATCAATGGTCCTGTCAGGCCTCTCCGCTCCGTGCGAACCCTTTATTGCCAGTGAGTATACCCTGTCCCTTCTTTCACCCTCCTCATAGGTGGAAAGGTATCTCCTGGCCAGACTCAGCAGCTTTTCGTTCTCTCCGGTTCCGGAGTAGAGATCGATCAGCCTGAACATACCTTTCTCGCGCAGGCTCTCTTCCCGGCGGCTGTCCAGGAGCCGGTTGAAATATTCCGCCCCCCTGGCGTTATCCCCCGAGGCAACCGCGTCTTCGCCCAGTTTGAGAAGGGCCATCCCTGCAACCGGAGAATCCGGGTATCTCTCCACCAGGGTCTCCAGCTGGGCGTATGCCTCCAGCTCTCTCTCCATATTAATAAGGGCCAGGGCCAGTGTATATCTTGCCACGGGAAGCAGTTCCCGGTTTTCTGTCATTTTCAGGAGCTTTTTAAGTACCAGAGATCCTTCCTGGGGGTTCCCAGCGTAAAGCAGCGACTCGCCTGCTTCGAACAGGGCCCTTCCGGCCAGGGCGCATTCGGGATATTGATCATTGATTATGAGGAATTCAGAGGCCGCCTCCTGGTACATCTTCAGCTTCTTCATTATCCTGCCACGGTAGAATCTCGCCCGGCAGACCTTTTCTCCCTCCGGGTACTGCTCCAGGTACAACTGGAATGTTTCCAGAGCGTCTTCGGCCCTCCCCGACTGCATCCATGACTCTCCGGCGAGGAAGACCGCCCGTGGCCGGAGGGTGCTCTCCGGGTAACGGTCGCTGAACCTGAGGTATTCCTCTGCCGCCGCCACGTACATCCCGTCCCGGCGGAGCTTATCCGCGAACCTGAAATCCTCGTTTTCACCAGCGGCCGCAACTCCTGCGGTTACCAGAAGTATCAGGAAAACAGAGATGGGGAAAAGGTATCTTTTCAACAAAACTCCCTCCTCGGAATGCCCCCTTTATCAGGGCGGAAAACACTGAGAAAATAGTAAATACCGGCTTCGAGGTCAACTCCGAAGCGCTCTGGCGGCTATCCATTACCCGGCAGAAACCCTGTCAGGGTGAAAGACGGTTCAGGAGCCTGGGAAAGGGGATGGTTTCCCTGACATGCTGTATGCCGCAGATATAGGTCAGAAAGCGCTCCAGGCCCAGTCCGAATCCCGAATGGGGGAAGGCGCCGTACCTTCTCAGGTCCAGGTACCACTGGAAATCGGCCTCAGAGAGGTTATCCTCCCTGATCTTCTTCTTCAGAAAATCAAGATCGTAGGCTCTCTGCCCACCCCCGATGATCTCCCCGTAACCCTCCGAAGCCAGAAGGTCTACCGAGAGACTGAGTGAGGGATCCTCCGGGTCAGGCTCCATATAGAAAGCCTTGATGGCGGCAGGGAATCTGTGTACGAAAAAGGGCCGGTCAAATTCCTCGCTCAGCACTGTTTCGTGATTCCCTCCGAAATCCTTGCCGAACTCGAAATCTTCCCCCTTATCCTTCAGGATCTCAGCTGCCTGCCGGTACGAGATCCTGGGAAAGGGGGTCTGTACCTTCTTCAGCCTGTCAACATCCCTGTCCAGCACCTCCCGTAGTGGCTCTTCGAAATCTTTCACCGCCCTCTGAGTAATTTCGGCAACGAAATCTTCTGCCAGTACCATTATATCGTCCAGGTCCGCGAAGGCGACCTCCGGTTCGACCATCCAGAACTCTATCAGGTGCCTTCTGGTCTTGCTCTTTTCCGCCCTGAAAGTGGGGCCGAAACAGTAGACCTTTCTGAATGCGGCGGCGGTAGCCTCATTATACAGCTGGCCGCTCTGGGTAAGAAAGGCATTGTCCCCGAAATAATCCGTGCTGAAGAGAGTGGTTGTCCCCTCACAGGCGTTCGGAGTGAATATGGGGGTATCGCAGCATATGAATCCCCTGTTATCGAAAAACTCCCTGATATACCTTATCACAGCAGCCCTGATCCTGAGAATCAGGTTCTGCCGGGAGCTGCGAAGCCAGAGGTGGCGGTGGTCCAGGAGGAAGCTGTCTCCATGCTCCTTGGGAGTGATCGGGTAGCTCTCCGAAAGTTGAATTATATCCAGCCCGCTGACCTTGATCTCGTACCCCCCCGGGGCCCTCCTGTCTTCCACAACGTTCCCCCGTATCTCCACCGATGATTCCTGGGTCAGCCCGGAGGCCTTCTCGAATGGCTCCTCACCGATAACCGACTCCTCAGCCACACACTGAATCGTCCCGGTCCCGTCTCTCAATATGATGAACAGTATCTTCCCGCTGGAGCGGATATTGTATATCCATCCTTTCATCCTGGCCTCACCGCCGACATATTCGCCTATATCCCTTATCTCTGCCACCTTCATACTTGCACCTCTCTGTATCATGCTGTAATCAATTCATAAATGGAATCCCGTTACCGGTTCCGGGACCCTGCCGCCAGCCATGCTGTTATCCGGCTGCCTTATTCTGAGCCGGGATTCCGCTGTTAATAACAATAAGAAACAATAGACAATAATTCAACATTTTACGGCATGATTATTGCCAAAATAAAGAGCAGAAAAACGGTAAAAATCTTTGCCGGGCAGGAGTAATAAGCTGGAAGTGACTACAATAGAACGAATTAAAAGGTATACTATATCTGTAATGCTGCTGACACCTGTTCTGGTGGTTGCATTCTGCAATCCGGTTTCCGGTGAAGTGCTTCAGGATATAACAGACTCGAACATCAGAAGTTACATAAACTCTCAACTCAGGACCAATCCCCCCGAGCTCAATGTGGTTTCCGGCGTTCTGACCAGGGAGGCAGAAATAGCCCTGGATAAGGGAGAAACCGACCAAGCTGTGAAGCTGCTCAAAGTGGCCGCCGATATCTCCAGCAGCAATCCCGAACCCTCCCTGCTGCTCGCTCGTATAGAGCTTATGAGGGCAAACCCCGGTTTTCTTCTGCACCTGATCGATGCGGCGAGGATAGAGACCGGCTCCTTCTATAAATCGGCCATTTTTTCCGTCAATATGTACATTATCTTCTTATCTTCGGCCGGACTGGCCCTGGCCCTTTACCTGCTGGCCCTGGCAGTCAAATATAACGGTGAGATTTTTCACAAGACAGAGGAGGTCTTCTCCGGAAGATTCAAACTCCCCCCGGCAAAATACCTGGGGCTGTCAGCCCTTGCCGCCATGCTTCTGCTGAGGCCCGGGTTCGCAATCCTGATCATACTGCTTTCAGCGATAACCTGGAGGTTCATTTCCAGGAAGGAAAAGACCGTCATTTCCTCCCTGGTTGTCCTGCTGGCGATAGCCTCCCTCTTTTCCGGCCGTATGAACAGGTACGGGCCGGCCCTGGACGAGGAGAGCATCACCAGGAAACTGTCGATGATCAATGAGGCGGGAGGAACCGATGACCTGGTCCGCCGGATCAGGGGGATTAACCGGCCCGAATTCAGCGCGGAGAAGAACTTTGCGCTGGGCACCCTTATGTACCGGAGAGGAAATCTATCCGCCTCCAGCGAGTACCTCAAGAGATCGCTGGCGGAAAGAAAGGATTTCATACCTGCATACATAAATCTGGGGAATGTCTATTTCATGCGGAACGATTTCGACAAGGCGCTCGCAGGTTACAGGAATGCTACCGGGCTCGATTCCACCAGCGCTATCGCCCATTACAATATAGGCCAGACCTGCATACAGAAGATGCATTTCAACCTCTCCAGCACGGCTCTCAAGAAGGCCAGGAGATTCGGCATCGACCGGTACAAGAGCGAGAACCCGGTGGTAAAGCTCAAGAACCCGGAAGTGCTTACCTGTGGATTCAGAAAATCGGACCTTGAGAATATTTCGGCCCGTGAGAGTGGGATGGAGAATTTCAGCATCCTGGACCTGGTCTTCAGGAACCTGATATTCGTTCCGGTGGGATCACTCTGGTTTCTGCTGCCAGCGGGAATATTGCTTGGAGTGATCATATCGAGGGCTGTTCCACAACGCTGGGGAATATTTCACTGCGACAACTGCGGCCAGCCTGTCTGCAGCGAGTGCGTGGACACCGGCAGGGGACTCAACCTCTGCCAGGAATGCAAATCTGTGGTGGAAGGCCTCTCCAGCGTGAAGGTAATGGAGGCGCTGCTCAGAAGGAGAAGGCAGAACAAGTCGGCCGGAATGGTCTCGGGAAAACTCAGGGCCCTGAGAATTATTCCCGGAGGGGCGCATATGTTGAGCAACAGAGTAATATCCGGAATTGTTACAGCCACGATCTTCTCTCTCTCGGTAAACCTTCTGCTGAGAAACGGGCTCTATTTCAAAGACCCCAGGTTCTCACTGCAGCCAGACTCTATATGGCGCATTGTTGCACCACTGATGGTAATCGTTCTTTCATACGTGATCTCCTTCCGCGTCCGCAAGCCTGAAGCGGAAAGACGATATTACATTCTGCCCCAGGAGATGCAGGATATGGCCAGGGAGAACCAGGATGGGGAAAAAAGAGCAGAAGAGCAGGGGCAGGCTGAAGAAATCATAACCGGGCCCACCGGCCAGGCGGTGGAGGACCCGTTCGGAACATTCATCGACTCGGTATAGAAAAGGACTTCTTATGGGATTCGAAGGAGATGTCAAGGATTTCGGCCTCAGTGAAATCTTCCAGCTTATCTCGGTACAGCAGAAATCGGGCATGCTGCTGGTCTCCGGGGAGGGGAACATCGCTGTCTTCTTCAGTGAGGGAATGATTATTTCCACCAGGGACCGCCGGAACCGGTCCATGGATCCGCTGAAGGAGTATATGATCAGGTATGGATTCCTCAGCAAAAAGGTGCTGGATAAGATCAACCGGATCCAGGATGAGAGCAAGCTTGATCTCACCGATATTCTTATCTCCGAGAAATATTTTTCCGAGGATGAACTGATGATCATATTCCGGGACCAGATATATGAGACCATCCAGGAAGCGATCAACTGGCCCCGCAGCCACTATAAGTTTATCTCTGGCAAGAACCTGGTGCAGGGGGTAAAATCATTCGCCTCCATAAAGGTGGACGCGGTCCTGATGGAGAGTATGCGGAGAATCGATGAATTCCCCCGCCTCCTGGAGCAGTTCCCTTCGATCGATATGATCCTGGAACGAAAATCCGATCCTGGCAGAGAGATCCCCGAGCTGAGCGGCAACCAGGAATTCATATATGAGCTCCTCAGAGACCGGATGAACCTGGGGCAGGTAATTTCCAACGGCAAGATGGCCAGGTTCAGCGTTTACGACGCACTGAGCAAGCTTCTGGAAGCGGATCTTCTGCAGGTGACCATGCCGAGCGAGAAACCCCAGCCGGTAGCAAGAGAACGGAGTGAGATACCCCCGGAAAGAAGCCCGCTGGTTCCGATACTGGCCATTGCTGCAGTCTTGATAATCTCTTTCCTGGCCGGGGAATACCTGATTCCAGCCGTACTCCAGCCGGGTTGGCCGGTGATTACTGGAGATGGCAAAGAGGCTTTGGCAGGATCCGGACTGGAAGGTATCACCCGAATCAGGGCCGGTCAGCTGGAAAAAAAGATTACCACAGCCCTGGAGGAATACAGGGCCAGCAGGGGTTCCTATCCCCTGACCATCGAAATACTGTCATTGAAGGGATTCGTTAATGAAGATACCGTAAAGGAAGCCAAGGATTTCGGCTATAGATACCGGCTCCGGAACAACTCCCAGAGCTTTACCCTGGAAAGAGGGGCAGGTTAGCTAAAAACCTTATTCAACCGGTCCGCTCCTTGATCATGGGGGTCAGAACAGAAACCCCGTTTATCAGCCTCCCCTTGATATCCTCGAACCAGTAGAACCTTCCGCCCGGCAGCTTGTTCTTCAGGGAATAAACCGTATCTATGACGTATACACCTTCGCGCCTGAGCATATACCGGTTAATGGTGCCGTTGGATTGGGGAGGGTAG
>WJIX01000060.1 GCA_014730075.1 bacterium
CGCATATATAATAAATACTTCGCTGAGCCCGCTGGGAGAACCGGGCGACAAACCGTTTCTCTACCCAATGATTCTTGCCGCTGCGCTTGAAATCGGAGGGATTGATGAATTTCCTCTGAGGATTGTTTCTGTTATCGCATCGCTTCTGACAGGGATTCTGCTCTTTTTTACAGTCGGTATAATCGGAGGGAAAAGGCCCAGCCTGTTCTCCGGCCTCATATATCTCTCCCTGCCGCTTATCGCTAATGCCGGAAGGCATGTTGCGGCAGAACCAGTCCTGGTAGCTTTCGCAATGGCCGGGGTTTATTTCTTTCTTCTCGGCTGCCGGAAAAACCGGCTGGTCCATGCATTGATAGCAGGCATTTTATTCGGCGCCGGATTCCTGTGCAAGCTCTGGCTGGTTCTGATTCCCGCTTTTGGAGTTATAACCGGAATAACCTTATTCGAAACCTTTTCTGACGAACGGTCAAAATGGGGATTCAGAATTCTACCCATCCTCCTGTCAGCCGCAGCCGGCTTTCTTGCTGTTGCTCCGCTTCATCTGATCCTATGCGCGCTATTAACTCCTGAAACTGTCGGGCACTGGATAGATATCTATTTCGGATTCTCTCTTGCCTCAAGAACCACGGGAACTGGTTACGCTTCATACTGGATACAGCCCTGGTATTTCTATTTCAGTACTATAGCAAGAGCTTCAGCGCTTTATCTTCCTCTTATGTGCGCAGGATTATTCTCGTTCAGAAAAAGATGGAGAAACTCACCCGCCGCTTATATCATCTCCGCCTGGCTTCTTCCGCTTATTCCGATGTCCTTTATGCCGGTAAAGTCCGGCGGTTACGTTCTGCCTCTCGTGCCGCCGCTGACCATATTGGCGGCTTATGGCCTGGACAGATTAATTGATCCGGGGCCGAGATCGGATGCCCGGGGCGCTCTCTTGCCGGCCGGGATGGCACTCATCTTTGTAGTCTTAACCCAGATAACCCTGACCGTCAACTACCACCCTGTTGTAAACAACTACCCTCTCCTATTCATCCAGTTGATATGGATTTTGATTATTCTATCAGAATCTCTACCTTACAGGGTTTTCAGATCATATACACCCAGAGTATTTGTTCTTGTCTTTCTGTTAACCATGACGGCGGGCCTTTATCGTGACAGACAGATTACCAAAGCAATGGTGCATACCACAGGGTATCAATATATAGCTGAAACATCAGCTCCACTGCTGAGCGGACTGGATCCGAGAACCCCCTGTTTCTACTCTCCTGAATGGCCTTCCATTTCTTTCTACACTTTCAGAACAGGTTCTTACTGGCAATCTCCATATCATGAACTGGACAGGCCGGCTATCATAAAAACTATCGAATCTAAGAAACCGTTTCTGTACATATTCGGAGATAAGGATTCTCAACTGTACGGAGACCTCGGGGATGACACTCTCCGGAATAATCTGCGCCTGAAAACCCTACCTCTTGATTCCGGAGCTGCCGATGGAAGCAGCTTTGTAGAAGCCAGGGTAAATCATGCAATGGCTAATCGGCGATAAGCTGAACCAACCCGATGGTTTTTACACCTAAAATCAAGGTTTCCATTTGGAAAAACCTCCCTGATATCTTAGAATCTGCTGGTAACCGCAGGGAGGAATAATGAAAGACGAGAGATTTACATCCAGGTGGGCGCTTCTTCTGGCCGCGATCGGCATGGCTATCGGGACCGGCAATATATGGCGGTTTCCAAGGGTGGCAGCCCAGAACGGAGGAGCGGTATTCCTGATCCCCTGGATGCTCTTCCTGTTCCTCTGGTCGATACCCCTTCTTATAGTAGAGGTGGGCATGGGAAAGAAGACCAGGATGGGGACCATCGGGGCGTTCGGTTCGCTGAACCGGAAGTTCACCTGGATGGGAGGATTCGTTGGTTTCTGCACTCTGAGTATAACCTTTTATTACTGCGTGGTTACCGGCTGGTGCTTCCGCTACGCGGCCGCCTCGCTGATAGATATAGCCAGGCCGGTGGCGAAGCTGCCGCTGGGAGGGTTGTGGCAGTCCGATTCCGGCGCTTTCTGGTCCGCCTTCTCCGGCAGCTCCCTGGCGGTATTCTTTCATTTTGCCGCCATCCTTATTACCACCATGATCATTGCCCGGGGAGTGGTAAAGGGGATAGAGAAAGCAAACAGGATCCTTATCCCCGCCCTCTTTGTGCTTCTGGTTATAGCGGCAGTCAGGGCGGTCACCCTGCCGGGAGCCGAGAAGGGGCTCAACTTCCTGTTCGAGCCGGAGTGGAAACAGCTTCTCAACCACCGGGTCTGGCTCGCCGGGCTGAGCCAGAGCGCCTGGTCCACCGGGGCCGGCTGGGGGCTGATCCTGACCTACGCGGTATACATGAGAGAAGAAGGCGAGATAGTGACCAACTCCTTCCTGGCGGGGCTGGGGAACAACTCCGCCTCGCTACTGGCGGCGATGGCGATCATCCCAACGGTATTCGCCGTGCTGCCCCAAGCCCAGGCCCTCTCAACGGTCAGCGAGACCGGGCCCGCCAGCACCGGGCTTACCTTCATATGGATTCCAAGGCTGTTCGAGCATATCCAGGGTGGCCAGCTCTTTCTGTTCATATTCTTCCTGGCCCTGTCGGTGGCGGCGGTATCATCACTGATATCGATGATCGAGCTGGGGACCAGGATAATGATAGATTTCGGACTCTCCCGGAGGAAGGGGGTGTTGATCATCTCTGCCGGCTGTTTCATCTTCGGGCTTCCCTCCGCTCTAAGCATGAAGTTCTTCCAGAACCAGGACTGGGTGTGGAGTGTAGGGCTTCTTCTCAGCGGCCTGTTCTACGCGGTGACCATAATCAGTTACGGGACAGATAAGTTCAGGAAAGAGATAGCGGCAAGCTGCTGCAACGACCTGCCCCTCAGCAGGATATTCAACTTCATCATAAAGGTGATTATCCCGGTGGAATTTGCCGCCATGATGATCTGGTGGTTCACCAGGGCGATAACGGTTTTCGCTCCCGATTCATGGTATCACCCCTTCCGAACCTTCAGTGTGGGGACCTGCATCCTGCAGTGGGGAGCCCTGATTGCGCTTCTTCTGATATTCAACAGGCAGATCCGCAGGCGTCTCTTCGGCAGGGAGATCGATTACGGCCTTGAGGGGAAGGGAGGAGATGAATCTTGAGCAGGTCCGCTATTATAATGATGGTGACCATCCTCAGCCTGGTCTGGGGCGGCTTCCTGGCCTTTCTGATAATCTTCATGAAAAGAAGCGGAGACTAATCCCGGCCTTTGCGGTATCTCCGGCTGAGCCTGCCCAGGATCGTTCTCTGGGCCTGGAAAGCTACCGGCGGCAGGTCATCCAGGGGAAAGAACCGGACATCTTCGGCGTCATCCCCCGCCTTCAGCTCCCCCCCTGTTATATGCCCTTCATACAGGACCATCACGGTATTCCCCCTGGGGTCGTCAGATACCGAGACCACCGTATGGATCCCGTCCAGCTCCGCCAGCAGTCCGGTTTCCTCCCTTAGCTCCCGCAGAGCGGTATCTTCGACATCCTCTTCATACTCTATATATCCGGAGGGCATCACCCACATCCCCCGGTAGGGCTGGTAACGCCTCCTTACCAGAAGGACCGATCCCTCTTTCATTACCAGCACCCCTGCCGCGGGGGACGGGTTCAGGTAATGAACGAACCCGCAATTGGGGCATACCGGCCTGGTACGCTCTCCGTCATCCCTTTCTGCAAGCTCCTCAGAACATATGGGGCAGTAGCGGTACTTCTTCATGGCATGGGGGTGCTTTCACCCTGTGGTTCATAACGCATCACGAAGAGGCGCCAGTCCATATCGACTTTCCTGAAATCGTTTCCATAGACTTTCTTAAAAAGGGCCTCGAACGGGACAGCATATTTTATGCCGTCCGCCTGCCTGTACAGGGACATGAACTTCTTCACCCCGAACTGATCAATCAGGTATGAGACAAAGGAGGTCCAGGCCGGAACCACCACCGACATATTCATATCCAGGAAAGTATCCTTGTCCAGGGTCTTGTAC
>WJIX01000061.1 GCA_014730075.1 bacterium
GGGGTACACGGGAACATTTATAAACCTGGCCGTTCTTCTCAGCAGTGATATCCCCCCGGAGCGGTTCCTGCAGCTCTGCCGGGATACCGAGCGGGTCCTGGGGGCGGAAGTTCACTCCAGGGGTAAAGACAGATCAGTTGATATAGATATAATCCTCTACGGCTCCATGGTTATCCGGACAGGCCAGCTGATACTGCCTCATCCAAGGTTCAGCAGAAGAGCTTTCGTAGTGGATCCGATGATGGAGATATGCCCCTCTTTTCCGGTACCGCCGGAGGGAACCGCCCTCTCTGAGTATATCAGGAGGGAAAAGCTGCTTGGCTGGACCAGGATAGTCTCTTCCAGGTATTTAATCGGCAGGGTCTGAATTATTCTTTTTCACGGTCTGAATAACCTGCGCCGGGTGTACAGGCGCAAGACGCTATTACAGTTGCAGTTGTTTATTGACATGCCGGCGGTAATTATATACCGTATTAGTTATGAATAAACTGAAGGAAAAACTGATATCAGAGGGCATAAAGTATATAGCGATAGAGGGTAATATAGGTTCGGGAAAGACCACTCTTTCCAGGCTGATCGCAGAAGAGGCCGGAGCGGAGCTGTTCCTGGAAGAGGTCGACGATAACCCCTTCATTGAGGATTTCTATGAAGATATGTCCACCTACGCATTTCAGACCCAGATATTCTTTCTTCTGAACAGATATCGTCAGCAGAAGCGGATCGTGCAGCGTAACCTTTTCGTGGACCTTCTGGTGGCCGATTACATATTCGACAAGGACAGAATCTACGCTAACGTGGTCCTGCCCGATGAGGAGCTGGGCCTGTACAACCGCCTGCTCTCCACCCTGAAGGGCCAGATAGTCTATCCGGACCTGGTAGTATACCTCCAGGCTGATATCGAGGTCCTTAGAGAGAGGATCAGAAAGAGGGGCAGAAGTTACGAGAGGGGGATTACCGCCGGATACCTCAGGGATCTGAACGATGCTTTCAACCATTTTTTCTTCCACTACAGTGAGTCACCGCTGCTGATCGTTAATACTGACCAGCTCGACTTTACCGCTCATAGAGAACATGTGGAAGATTTCTTCGGCCAGATAACAACCAAATTCGATGGCACCAGGTATTACGTGCCATCCTGGGAGAGTGATTTATAATGCCGACCAAGGTTACCGGTAAAACACTCAAGAGCATGAAGAAAAAGGGGGAGAAGATAGCTGCCATTACCTCGTACGACTATCTTACCACCAGAATGCTGGATGATACCGATATAGATTTCATACTGGTGGGTGATTCCCTTGGACAGGTTATGCTCGGTTACGGTAATACCCTTCCGGTTACCATGGATGAGGTAATCCATCACCTCAGAGCCGTAACCAGGGCCCAACCAAGGGCTTTCGTGGCTGCTGACATGCCATTCATGTCCTTTCAGGCCGGTGTGGAGGAGGCTGTGCGGAACGCCGGCAGGCTGGTCAAGGAGGGAGGGGCAGAAGGGGTTAAACTGGAAGGCGGAAAGAAGACAGCGAGCGCCATAGAGAGGATCGTGGAGGTCCCCATACCGGTGGTGGGACATATAGGCCTTACCCCGCAATCATTGCATCAGTTCGGTGGTTACAGGGTCCAGGGCAGGGATAAGGACTCTGCCAGAATGCTGATTGAGGATGCCATGAAGCTGGAGGAGGCCGGATGCTGCTGCATAGTAGTGGAGGGAGTCCCCTGGCAGGTTGCCGAGGAGATAACAGGGAGCATCAAGATACCTACCATAGGGATCGGCGCCGGAAAGTACTGCGACGGGCAGATTCTGGTGATCCAGGATATGCTTGGTATAAATGAGGGTGAACTGCCAAGGTTCGTCAAGAAATATGAGAATATCGGTGAGAGAATGAAAAGCGCCGTCAGCGAATATATCCGTGAGGTCAAGGAGGGCAGATTTCCG
Source organism: bacterium (assembly GCA_014730075.1). Taxonomy (GTDB): domain Bacteria; phylum Krumholzibacteriota; class Krumholzibacteriia; order Krumholzibacteriales; family WJIX01; genus WJIX01. The sequence goes on from WJIX01000061.1 coordinate 1,934, forward strand.
GAGATGGAGCACAGTTACTCTGCAAACAAGCATGGCAAACCCCGGAGATAACGGATGGAAGTAGCAAAATCGCCCCTTGCTGCCAGGAAAGTTATCCGCGGATTGGTGGATGGTAAAGGGGAGCTGGGTGTGGTCCCCACCATGGGAGACCTCCATGAGGGGCACCTAAGCCTGGTGAGGATGTCCCTGCAGCGTTGCGGCAGAACGGCAGTATCCATTTTCGTCAACCCCAGACAGTTCGGCCCCGGGGAGGACCTGGACCGGTACCCCAGGAATGAAAAGAGAGACCTGGAGCTACTCGGGGAGATGGGAGTGGATCTGGTATTCATGCCCAAACCCCGGGATATATATTCCTCACGCGACAGGACCAGGGTGACGGTAAACTCCGTGACTGACTATCTCTGCGGCGCTCACAGGCCGGGCCATTTCGACGGGGTGGCTCTGATAGTGGCCAAGCTTTTCAACATCCTCTCGCCCGATATTGCCTTCTTCGGACAGAAGGACGCTCAGCAGGCGGTGGTTATTCAGCGGATGGCAGCCGACCTGGATTTCCCGGTAAAAATAAAGCTGGGTCCGATAGTCAGAGAGGAGAACGGCCTGGCCATGAGTTCCAGAAACCGGTATCTCAACCAGGAGCAGAGAGAGCGCGCGGGGTCGATATACGGTGGCCTGAGAAAGGCGAAGCGGGCGGTTGACGGTGGGGAGAGAGACAGCGCCCGGGTCAGTGCCATCATAACCGGGGCTGTTGAGAAGGCGGGGATGAGTGTGGAGTACGCGGAGGTCGTCGACGCCCAGAGAATGACCCCGGTGAAAAGGGTGGAGGGTAGAGTGCTGCTTGCCGTTGCGGCATACATGGATGAGGTCAGACTGATCGATAATATAGCTTTGAATGTGGGGGGAGACAGGGCAGAAGAAATGCTGCTGGAGTTTCCGGAATGGAGTAGATATGAATAGTAAGGAGGATCTGGCCGCTGTTATTCTGGCCGCCGGAGAGGGTACCAGGATGAAATCTGATCTGGCCAAGGTGCTGCACCGGATTGGCGGCAGGAGTATGATAAGGCGTATAGTGGAATCGGTCAGGGAGCTCGGGCCGGAATGTATAATCCTGATAGTAGGTTACCAGGCGGAAGCTGTCAAAGGGGAGTTCGAAGGAGAGGATATCCGTTTCGCCCTGCAGCGGGAGAGGCTCGGGACAGGGCACGCCGTGATGCAGGCGAAGGACGTCCTGAAGAGCTTTTCCGGGACAGTGCTGATACTGACCGGCGATACCCCTTTCCTCACCACGAGGACCCTCCGCGAATTCTGCCATTTTCACTCAGCCAACGGAAACACCGCCACCGTTATGTCCACCCGGATGAAGGACCCGTCCGGGTATGGGAGGATAGTCCGGGGCAAAGGCGACAGGGTGGACAGGATTGTTGAGCACGCTGATGCCACCGCCGGGGAAAAGCAGATAGATGAGATAAACAGCGGGATATTCTGCGTCGATTCGGACCAGCTCTTCGACGCTCTGTCCCTGATCAGCAAGGATAATATCCAGGATGAATATTACCTCACAGATATCATAGAAATCCTGAATGGCAGTGGCGGCAAGACCGGCGTTTACGTATGCGAAGACAGTATGGAAGTAACCGGCATAAATACCAGGGCACAACTGGAAGAAGCGGAAAGGTTGATTTCTGATGGATAGGATATACGCACCGTGGCGAAGCAAATATTTCACCATGCCAAAGGAGAAGGGCTGCCTCTTCTGCAATATACAGAAGGAGAAGGATGACCAAAAAGCGGGCATATTGACCAGGGGAGAACACTGGTATATAATACTGAATACCTTTCCCTACACCAACGGGCATATCATGGTTGTGGCCAACAGGCATGTAAAGAATTTCGGAGGGATAGCGGAAGACGAGACCGGTGAGCTTTTCCAATACCTGAAGAGGGCTGAAGGGGCGGTCAGGGATGCCTACAACCCTGAAGGGATAAATGTCGGGGTTAACCTGGGAAGCGCCGCCGGGGCAGGTATCGTAGACCATCTCCATTTTCATGTGGTACCCAGGTGGACGGGAGATACCAATTTCATGACCGCCCTGGCGGAGACCAGGGTTGTATCAGAAGAACTGGAAAAGAGTTACCTGAACCTCAAACCGTATTTCGAATAGCCGGGGCGGAATGACACGAGGCGATAATGGCAGGAAAAAAGAAAAAGAAGAGTAAGAGGGGAAGCAGGGGCTACTCCTGGATGTTGTGGGCCCTTCCGCTGCTGATTATGGCAGCTTCGATGGCCATTAGGATTATGGGGATGGGAAAGGAAGAGCTTCCCGAGACCGGCAACTACCAGCTGGAGGTCCTGAACGGGACGGGAGAGAAGAACCTGGTAAAAAATACTACCAGGCAGCTCCGCAGAATCGGAATGGATGTCCTCCTGGAGGGGAATGCTGAAGAGTTCGATTTTGGCCGTTCCGTGATAATCGACCGCAGGGGTAACCCTGAACTGGCCGAGAGAGTGGCCAGGCGCCTCGGTTGCGAAGTAGTTATTCAGCAGATACAGGAAAACCCTAAAGTTGATTTGACTTTTATAGTCGGAGATGATAAGGAAGAACTTGATATTGCTAAACAGGACCGGGATTAATATTATTAATAACAGAATAACCATTATTTTTACGGGAGCATTCAGTGTCATATAAAAGAGGGGTCGGACTGGTCGCGCTGATTTTCTTCCTGGGAGTAATCCTGGGGAGTGTGGTGGGTGAGCTGATAGGGATAATCTTTCCTGAGGACAGTGTTATGCGCCA
>WJIX01000062.1 GCA_014730075.1 bacterium
ATCTCATACTCTCCACTTCGGTCCGAGAAATATGCAACCCACTTGCCATTCGGCGAAAACGCGGGGCTGCGATCGCGGCTGCCGGAGCTGGCAGTTAGGTTGCGTATTTCTCCTTTTTCCGCTGGCACGGTAAATATGTCGCCCCTGGCCCCAAAGGCGGCTCTCTTACCCGTACCCGATATGCCGAAGGATCTGATTAACCGGCCGGCTTTTACATAGTGGGGGCGTTTCTGATTAAGCTCGGCCGGGATAGTAATATTTACTCTTTCAGTTTTTCCCGTCTTGAGGTCCAGAACATAGAGGTAGCCGGCATTTTCATATACTATGGCATCCTTCCCCAGGGAGGGGAATTTTACGTCATATTCATCATGGTCCGTTACCTTATCAATCTGCCTGGTATCCAGGTCTATCTTATAGATATTCATGGTGTGTTCTCTATCCGAGATAAAATAGACACTGTTGCCGTGCCACATCGGGAAGGCATCGGTTCCCTCGAATTCGGTCAGTTTCTCGCTCTTATTATTCTTGAGGTCGTATATCCAGATGTCCTGGGCCATTCCGCCCCGGTAGCGTTTCCAGGTCCTGAACTCCCTGGACATTCTGTTGTAGGCTATCCTGCTTCCATTCGGCGAGTAAGAGGTGAGTTCCCCTTCGAAGAGAGGAAGAACCTCGGGATATCCCCCATCCCTGTCCACCGTAAAGAGCCTGCGGTAGCGAGGCCCCGGGTTGGTTTTGGACTTCCTGGAACTTCTTATCAGTATCTTTTCTCCCGAGGGGTGCCATTCCACCATCATATCTCCGTAAGGGTGATAGGTAAGCCGTTCAGGCGTCCCGCCTGTGGCCGGAATGGTATAGAGGTCAAGGTTGCCGTCATAGGAAGCAGAGAAGGCGATGGTCTCTCCATCCGGAGAGAATTTGGCAAAAGCCTCTCCTGAAATATCGGAGGTAAGGCGCCTTGCCATGCCGCCCCCGGATGATACCGTCCAGAGATCACCTCCGTATGAGAAAACTATCCTGTCCCCGTGAATATCGGGGAAACGCATCAGACGGCTCTGCTCCTCAGCTGCCAGAGGGGCCGCTGAAATAAGAAACAGAACGGCAAAAAGAATAACCGTTAATCGTCTCACCTGTAGCTCCTTTCATTAGTTAAAGGTATGGAAATGCAGCAGGGTAAACTGCGGGTCCGCCTTCTTGAAAAGTAAGAGTAAAGTAACCAACATATTATGATATACTCTATGCGCCTCCAAAATGTTTCAAAAAATTTAAATTTAATGAGCTGCTCTTCCCCCGGGTGAACGGCCCTGATGGCTCAGGGGAAAAATGCCATCAAAATATATGGCTGTTTAAATAACTTGCAAAATATTGTACTGTCTGCTACATTACCTTCAATATGGAATATTCCCATTATTAACGGCTCGATGAGAATATCGTGCTTTAACCTTTTACAACGGAAATTCAGTTTCAAACTCGAAAGGGAGAAAAGATGGCAGAAGGAACAACCATGACCGGCCAGATTAAGAGCACTCTCAGAGATTCTGCTCCCATGCGCTGGTTTATCCTGGTCCTTATCAGTATCCTGATGTTTGCCACTTACTGGTTCCAGGATTTCTTCTCCGGCTTGAAGCCGCTGATGGAAAGCCAGCTCGGTATTACACCCAGCCAGTTCGGCACACTGATAGGATTGACTACTATCGCCAATATCCTGGGGATGGTCATTGTCGGCGGGATGATCCTGGACAAGTGGGGTATTCGCCTGACCGCCTTCGTATTCGGATCGGTGGCCACACTGGGCGGCGTGCTGGTAGCGCTTGGGGCAAACGACGTATTCTCCAGCGACCCGGGCACCAGGCTCAGGATAATGATTGCAGGAAGGATCATATTCGGAGTTGGGCTGGAGACTACATGTGTTCTGATAACCAGGACCATAGTGAAGTGGTTCAAGGGATATGAGCTGGCCCTGGCGATGGCTATCAACATGGGTATCGGAAGGCTTGGTTCCGCTCTCGGCACAGCGCTTTCGCCCGACATAGCCAATTTTGATGCTCCCAGGGCGGTAACATTTGCCGCTTCCCTGATAGCCTTCGGATTCATTCTCTACATAATATATCTTATCTTCGATGTCAGGATCGATAAACAGATGGCTGAGAAGGATAAGGAACTGGGAGTGGAGGAAGAGGAAGAATTTCAGTTCTCCGACCTGGGGAAGCTGCTTACCAACAAGTCTTTCCTCCTGATCGCCTTCCTCTGCGTGGCCTTCTATTCGGCGGTGTTTCCTTTCATGCAGTACGCACCGGATCTGCTGGTTAATAAGTTCGGGTTCAGTTATACACTGCCCGCATCCGCCAAACAGATCTCCCTGTTCGGAAGCGACATACTGGGGAACCTGTCAATCTATCTGGGGCTGTTCGTCTTCGGTGTATGCTTTCCGCTGATCCCTTCGAATCTCAAGGAAAAGACTCATAAGATAGCTTCACTGGTAATCATGGGGATTCTGTTCGTTCTCTTTATCTGGATCTTCAAGGATGTGCTGGGAGCCTGGCTGCAGAACGGGCCCAAGGCAGCGGCACTGATACCGATGGGAACGATCATGTTCACCCCTATCTTTGGAAAGCTGGTGGACAGTAAGGGGAAAGCGGCATCCATAATGATACTTGGCGCGGTGCTTCTGATCTTCGCCCATATCACGCTCTCTGTTCTCAACAGCAGGGCGCTCGGTTACCTGGGGCTGCTGTCTCTGGGTATCGCATTCTCACTGGTCCCGGCCGCCATGTGGCCCTCAGTGGCCAAGATCGTGGCCGAGCACCGGCTGGGAACAGCGTATGCCACTATGTTCACCATCCAGAACTGGGGTCTTGGTGCTTTCTTCTGGGGTATTGGAAAGGTCGCCGATGTTACCAACCCGGAAGTGGTGCAGAAAATGCAGTCAATTCGAGACGGCCTTATCGCGGAGGGGCTTTCCAATGTGGAGATAGGCAAGAGAATGGAGGAATTGAGAGTTGCGGGCGACCTGCCCATCTACGACTATACCATTCCTATTCTGATGCTGGTTGGCCTTGGCATTATATCGATCTTCCTGGCATTCATGCTGCTCAAGGAGAGCAGGGCCAAGGATATAGGCCTGGAAAGGCCTTCCAACAGTTAAATCCGTTTTCGGAATTGGCATTAAATTCAAAGAGCGCCCGGTTTGCGCCGGGCGCTCTTTTCTTAATGACTCAGGCAGCTTGACTTCAACTGCCGCACCCGGGGTAAAGTTCATCCAGGTCTATGAATCTGACTTCTCCACTCTCAATCCCGTCCCCAAGAGAATCCCTGATCTCCTCCTTGGCGCTGAAGAAGATTATCTGCCAGCCGGTATCTGCTATCTTCATCAGGAGTTCTATCTGACGGGCCAGTCTATCACGGTCAGATTTGATGAATGGGTCATCCATGATAAAGAATCCCCGGCGGTCTTCCAGGAGCTCTTCTCCCAGGGCCAGCCTTATGGCGAAATAGAGCTGGTCGTAGGCGCCCCCGGAAAGCTGTTCCGCCTCCAGGGTATTGCCTTTCCTGTCCGTTACCACTACCTTTTCTTCTTCATTACGGTAATTTACTTCACTATAAACCCCTCCGGTGATACTGCTGAAATGCCTGGAAACATTCTTCCCGGGTCCGAAAAGCTCAGATACCTTCTGCTTCTCCTCCCTGTCGATCTGCTCAAAGATCTCCCTTGCCTTTGTTACCGTATCCTTTTTGGATTCCCTGTCATCGATAAACCGCCGGAGCTGGCCTTCCAGGCCATCCAGTTCCGGCAGGGTGGAGCAGTTGATCTGTTCATCATCTTCAGGGGCAAGAACCTCGCTTGCGGTTATGCTCAGCTCCTGCAGCCTCTTCCTGAAGTTGCTCATTTCATCCCTTATCTCTTCCAGCTCATCATTCAGTTCAACAATCCCGGCCCTGCACTTTTCGGCAAGCTCGCGGTCGTACTCAATCCCTGAAGCTTTGCCGGAATAACCCTCCAGCTTCTTTATCTCCTTCTCCCAGAAATCCACATCGTCATCGCCGCCCGGGCTTCCCAGCCGGTCTTCCAGGACCGTTCTCTGCCCGTACATATCTTCCAGGACTTTTTTCCTGCGTTTCAGCCCTGCCCTGTAATCATCCAGAGTCTCATCTCCCGATTCGGACCTGATCCGGTCTATCACCCGCTTCGCCTCCACCTCCGCCGATTCCAGTGATGGAATCAAAGACTCTCTCAACCTGCTCCTATCCCTGCGGTAACTTTCAACCTCCGCCTTCCTGTTTTCAAGCCGGCTTTTCAGCATCGAGTACCTGTTTTCGAAACTCTCGATCTCGCCATAAATTTCCGTAATATCCCCGGCCTCTATACCGATTTCAGCGAGATCGAGCCGGATCTTCTCCAGTTCAACCTCCAGACGCGACTCTTCTCTGACCGGACGGTAATTCATCCAGAGCGAGAAAGCGACCAGGGCGGCGG
>WJIX01000063.1 GCA_014730075.1 bacterium
AAGCTGAACCAGTATGAATCTGAATGCATACGCCGGAGAATTGAAAAGTCAGGCCTTAATTACAGCATGCCCGAAGAGGGCGCCGATTTCTGTATAATCAATACCTGCACAGTTACAGCCAAGACAGATGCCAGATGCAGGAACGCCATAAGGAGGGCAAAAAGAGCAAACCCGGACTCTGTTATCATAGTGACAGGATGCCAGGTTGAGATATCGCCCCGGGAGCTTGAAGGTATGCAGGAGGTTGATTTCATAATACCGAATGCGCAGAAGGGCAGGATATCGGAGCTGATTGCCGGAATATTAAATAATCCAACAGAAAAAAAAACAGATCCAGAACTGATTATCGGCAGCCAGCCTGATACAGAAGAAGAGAGGATAGGTAGATTTTCAAATCATGCCAGGGCCTTCATAAAGATTCAGAATGGCTGCAATGCCTTCTGCAGTTACTGCATCATCCCCTACGCCAGGGGAAGGAGCAGATCTCTTCCCCCGGATCGCATAATAGACCAGGTAAGGAAACTGGCCTCCAATGGTTATCAGGAGATAATCCTTACCGGCATTCATATAGGGCGTTACGGCGAAGAGTGTTCCTACGAAATAGGTATTACCGGGCTTCTTGAATTGATTCTGAAGAAGACCGGCGGTACCAGGATCAGGTTGAGCAGCATTGAGCCGAACGAAGTCGATATGGAATTGATCGAGCTCGCCTCATCCACCGAACGGATCGCCCCTCATTTTCATATACCACTGCAGAGCGGTGATGACCATATACTGGATAAGATGAACCGCAGATACAGGAGAGAATATTTCAGGGAACAGGTATACCGTATACACAATAATATTCCGGATGTGTCCATAGGTACCGATATAATAGTAGGATTTCCGGGCGAGAAGGAGTCACACTTCGAGAATACCCGGAATTTTCTGGATACCCTGGATCCGGTTAACTATTTCCATGTCTTTTCCTATTCCGACCGGCCAGGGACCAGGGCCTCAGAGATGGGTGGAAAGGTTGACCCCGCGGAAAAGAAGAGAAGAAGCTCCATCCTGATCGAGATGGGCAAGAAGAAGAAAAATGATTTCATAAAATCTCAGGAAGGAAAGAACCGCCTGGCTGTAGTGCTGGAGAAAGATGGCGAGAGGTACGGGTTCTACCGCGCTATTACCGGGAATTACTGCAACATGACAGTCCGGTCCGGCCCCGAGAATATGAGGAAGCTGGTTCCGGTCAGGATAGATAGAATGGAAGGCAAAGAATTGCTTGGCGAGATAACCGGGAAGCCATTTTTTGAGGAAAGTCAATGATGAATAACACCGGGAGAAGAGGAGAAAGAGTCTTTATCAGGACCTTCGGGTGCCAGATGAATATGTACGACAGCCAGTTTATCAGTTCAGCGCTTCAGGAGATAGGTTTCATTGAAGTGGATGATGCCCAAGAGGCTGATATAATAATCGTTAACGGCTGCAGCATAAGAAAACATGCCGAGGACCGGGCGATCAACTGGATACACAGGTATTCCCGCCTCGATAATAAGAGGATAGCGGTGATAGGTTGTCTTGCACAGAACCTTCATGACCAGCTCCGGGAAAAAGTTGAGGGAATCGATATAATATGCGGCCCTGACAACTATAACGAGCTGGTCGATATTATCTCCGGATCGTCGCGGGAAATGAATCTTCCGGGGAGAAAAACGGACGTTACCTACAGCCTGACTGACAGTTACAGGCCTGACAGATTTTCCGGGTTCGTATCGATCACCAGGGGCTGCGAAAATTTCTGCAGCTACTGCGTGGTTCCCTACCTCAGGGGAAAGCTAAGGAGCAAGGACCCATCCGCGGTGATCAGTGAGATCCTGCATCTGGAAGAGAAAGGCTGCAGGGAGATAACGCTTCTGGGACAGAATGTGCTGGCCTACAAGCACGGTGATACCGGGTTCACGGAACTGCTGGAGATGATTCTCCGGGAAAGCCCGGTGGAAAGGATCCGTTTTCTAACTTCTCACCCGCGGGATGTAAGGACGGGACTGTTCAGGATAATGAGGGATAATACCCGGGTATGCCCACACATTCATCTGCCCCTTCAGGCCGGAAGCGACCGTATACTGAAACTTATGAAGAGGGGGTACAGCTCAGGCGAATACCTGCGACTTCTCGAGAAGGCAAGAGATATTCTTCCAGGGCTCGCTGTTACTACCGATATAATAGTTGGGTTCCCTTCCGAAACAGAAGATGATTTCAGCATGACAATGGAAGCGGTACGCTCCTCAAGGTTCGATTCCGCATTCACATTCATATATTCACCCAGGGAAGGGACCGCCGCCTGGAGATTCCCGGATGAGGTCCCGTTGGAAATAAAAAAGCAGAGGCTACAGCGTCTAAACCAGCTGGTCATGGAAATAAGACTGGATATACTGAGAGAGCAGATAGGGAAAAGAATCAAAATCCTGCTTGACGGAACAGCTCAAAGAGGCGAGAATCTTTATTTCAAAGGTAGAACACCGCATTTCAGAAATGTTCTCCTGGATTGTGGGGAAGTCAAGGAAGGCGATATCGTGGAAGTAACCCTCGAGAAACTTGAGAAATTCACCTTTATAGGAAAGTGCAGGAGGTAATATTTTGTGGATTATCAGAGGAATAATAATCTTTGCCGGTTCAGTCGCACTAATATGGCTGGGGACCAAGAACGCGGGAACCAAGGTTACCTTTTATTTCTTTAACCATACATTCCCGGAAGCGGAACTCAATATTATCATTGTTCTTTCTTTTATTGCTGGTATGATTATATGGGCTATCGGTGCGTGGATCAGGGAAGCGCAGCTGATGTTGAGAATAGTGAAGAGGAAAAAGGAGAACGAAAAGCTCCTGGAAGAGATATCGGAACTGAGGAATATTCCGATCAGCGAAGAAATCGATGATAATACCGAAACGGAAAATTAAACGAAGGTGATCATGTCTACCAGAGTAATACTGATTATTATTTTCCTGGCCGCTCTACTTCTCCTGGCGCTGATAATACTGCTGGAAAGGAAGAAAAAGAGAGAACCGGAAGAGCGCGGCTACATAAAAGCACTCTACTCGCTGATAGAAGGAAACCGTTATGGAGCTCTGGCATACCTCAAGCAGGCTGTCAGAAACGGAGAGAGGGATGTGGGGGCCTACATCCTGCTGGGAGACCTTCTCAGAAAAGAGGGAAAACCTGAAAAGGCACTTCAGGTTCACCGCAATATGTCGGTAAGGAGGGATCTAACCGAAGATAACAGAAGAGAAATACAGCTGGCAATCTCAAGAGACCTCCTGGCGCTCAAAAGGAATGAGGAGGCGATATCGACCATCGAAAATATCAGAAAATGGAAAAATTATCCGGATATAGTCTTCACGCTTCACCGGTTCTATCACCTTAACGGTGAATACAGGAAAGCGCATTCCACTCTTAAGAGATATGTCAAGCTGGACAACGCCGTGGGTAACGAAATGATAGTATCATACCTGACATCGGTCGCTACCGGATTTATTAAAATGGGAGATTTCGAGATGGGAGCGGAATACTCGGAGAAGGCGCTGGAGATTAAAGGGCTGTTTACTCCCGCCCTCTATTCTGCAGGATTCGCATACTACCGGGAAGATGATAACGACAGGGCGATAGAAAAATGGCTGTTACTGCTTAAAACTGACATATCCTATCTTTCACTGACCCTGAACTATATCGAAAAAATGCTCTTCGAGCAGAAGGATTTCGGCAGGCTGGAAACCGTACTGAAGGATTTATACGAAGAGAATAAGGGAAATCCGGAATTATTCAGGGCTCTGGCCTCTTTCTACCAGAGAAAGGGCGAGATCAGCAGAATAATAGAATATTTCGAAAGCGAAATTAACCAGATCGTCCTGGACGATAAACTGATAATCATGATGGCCGGTATCTACCTGAATGAAGGAAAAGACGAAAGGGCTTCAGAGATACTGAATAAATCGGCAACCCGTAGAGCGCCCGAGCGCAGGTATAAGTGCGAGGAGTGCGGAGCTGTATCGATCTCGGAACTATCGTACTGTGCGAATTGCGGTGGAATAAACAGTTTTCAGGAATATTATGAAGACAGGACTGCATAAATTAGCTGCCGCAGTGATATTTCTCGCGATCCCAGCCGAGAATACACTGAGCATTCCCTACACTCTCTGGAAGATTCAGAAAAAGATTGAGAGGACGGAATACCTGTCTGCGGAAGAAGATCTTGAGGATCTGATCCCCGGATTGAAGGGGGAAAAACTTCTCTGGGGGAAACTGCTATCGGCCCGACTGGAGACTGACAGCAGGAGAGCGGAAGATATATACCGGGATATAATCTCTTCTGAAACTGAGATTTCCTATATAGCGCGCCTGGAACTTGCAAAGATCCATTATGCCTCTGATGATTACCGGGAAACTATCCGTCTTCTGGAGGTTGTTCCCTCACGGGAGGATTCCAAAGTGCGGCTGGAATCCCTATTCTTCAGGGGATTGAGCCACAAGATGCTGGGCGAAGTCTACCTGGCAAGGGAGGATTTCAAACTGATTGACAGGGGCAATTACCTCTATCCCGCATACATGGAACTGGCTGAGCTGGATATGCAGACCGGCGATTACAGCAGCGCGGTAAAGCGATATGAAGCTATCGGCGGTATTCATTCGAACCCCGTAGCGATATTCAAACTGGGGGTCTGCTACGAGATTATAGGCGAAAACAGCAAAGCGTTCAGAGCATATA
>WJIX01000064.1 GCA_014730075.1 bacterium
GATGAAGAAAATGATTACGGCAAGGATAATTACCCGGGCTGGAAAACGGAGCGCCGATTTCAGAAGGGCGTTGTACTTCATGATCAGCCGGTTTTTTCTGGAGACTATGCTGAATATCGCGCTCTCTGCCGAACCGCTGCGCGACAGGATAGCGTGGGCTCCCACAGGTATCAGCACCAGCGCCACCGCCAGAGAGATCAGAAGGGTGGAGATGACAGAGACTCCGATATGTTTTCCTATTACCCCGATCAGGAACTCATCGGAGAAGAGAAAGGGGAGAAAGACCATCACGGTGGTCAGGGTCCCGGCGAAAACCGAGCGCCAGACCTCTCTGACTCCGCCGGTTACAGACTCGGTTACTCCATATCCCTTGCCGCGCAGACGGTATATATTCTCCAGCACCACTATGGAGTTATCCACCAGGAGCCCCACCGCAAGGGCTATCCCCACCAGAGTCAGTGAGTTGATCGATATCCCGAACCCATAGAAAAAGTTAAGGGCGGTAAATATAGAGACAGGCACTGCGGCGGCAACGATCAGGACCAGCCGGATATTCCTGAGAAAGAACCAGAGTATAAGAACCGCCAGAAAACCCCCGGTCACAGCCAGCTCGATTATCAGGTTGATATTATCCTCCATGGAAAGTGCGGCATCCTCCTGGACGACCACCTCCACCTCCCCCGAAGCCAGCTCCCGGTTGATCTTCTCTATTACTTCCCGGGTCCTGTGGGAGAGCTCAATCAGATTTACCTCCGAGTCCTTGACCAGCTGAATGGTAACTGCCGATTTGCCATTGACCCTGCTGATACTGCTCTGCTCCATGGTGCCGAAGGAGATATCGGCGATATCCTTCAGCAGGAGGGGCCCCTCAGCGGATATCACAATCCTGCGCAGCTGCTCCACGCTGTGGTATCTTGACTGCACTTTTACGGCGGTAAGATTATCCCCGCTGATGATATTTCCCACGAACAGGTTTTCACTGCTACCTGCCCTGATCATGGAAGCCACTGAAGCGGGGGTCAGGCCGTACGCTTCGCAGATATCATCATCCAGAAGGACGGTTACAGATTTTTCTCTTCCTCCGGAGACCTGAACGCTGGCTATCCCGTCCACGCTCTCGAGCTCGGTTACGATCTCACTTGCGGCGATGCTCCGGAGCCTGTCAACACTCCCGGCCCCTCGGACCTGAACGGTCATGAACCGGTTGGTCATCTGTTCGGTATCTATCCTCAGTACGTTAACGGTGTATTCTTCGGGGACCTGGGATCTGACCCCGTTTACCTTTTCCAGAAGTCTGAGGTAGGCGTATTTGATATCGGTGCCCTTCTTGTAGTAGATGAATATAGTACCACCCCTGCGGGGCTCGATATATGTCTCTATCTTCTCGATATCGGCAAGAGAGCCCACCGCCCCCTCCAGCGGAATGATTGCCTCCTTTTCCATGGTCTCCGGATCGGACTGTTGAATGCTACCCGCGTGGACGATCAGAAAGGGGAGTTCAACGTTGGGGAACAGCTCCACAGGGAGCATCTGATATGAGATCACGCCCAGAAGAGTTACACCGGTGAATACCATGCTGATAAGTGTTTTTCTTCCAGTTATGAAGCTTTTTCTATTTTCCATTAATCTCTATCCAGGACAGAATAGACGCAGGGTATAACCACCAGGGTCAGCAGGGTGGAGGTGAACAGCCCGCCGATAACCGCCAGGGCCATGGGCGCTCTCAGAGCGGCGCTCTCCCCAAACCCGAAAGTGAGGGGAAGAAGGGCCAGTATGGTGGTTACACTGGTCATTACTATCGGACGGATACGCTCCCTTGCCCCGGTGATTATCGCTGTGTTCCTGTCCAGCCCGGACCTCTTGATCCGGTTTATCCGGTCCACCAGTATGATGGAGTCGTTAACCGCAATTCCGGCGAGCATTATGATCCCTATGTAGGCCATGATGCTCAGCGGCTTGCCGGTTACCAGGAATATAAGTACCGCTCCAACCCCTGCCAGGGGTATGGTCAGCAGAATAGTGAAGGGATGGATCAGTGATTCGAACTGGGAGGCCAGCACCATATAGACCAGTATCACCGAAAGTATCAGGGCAAACTTGAGGTCTCCGAATGATTCTCTTCTCTGGTACTCCTCGCCCCTTATTTCCAGGGAGTAATCTGAGGGGCGGCTGACCCGCTCCAGTCTATTCTCTATCCCGGCTATCACGCGGTTGAACGCAGTGCCCTCCCTGTAATAAGCAGTTACCTCCCCCAGGCGTTTCTGGCTTCTTCTCCTTATCTGCTGAGGGGCGAACCCCCTGGTAATGGAAGCTACCTCCTTCAGCAGAACCCTCTGTCCACCCTTCTCCAGGACGAAGTTCTCCAGGTCGGCCAGGGTGGCATCCGGGTATTTAAGCGTTATATCCAGCTTCTCGCCGGCCCTGTTCCAGTCATCCACTTCAGTGCCGATCAACCGGTCCCGGAGCTGGGAGGCGATATCGGAGACCCCGATCCCCAGAACTCCGGCCCTCAGCCGGTCGGGGTGTATCTCCAGTTCCGGTCTTCCCTGTTCAAACGATGTTTCCAGGTTGAACAGCTCGTCCATCTCCATGAGTTCATTCTTGATCCTGCCCGTTATTGCCTGCAGCGAATCCAGTTCTTCACCACTTACCTCGATCACGATGGGTGCGCTGCTGGTCCCCGTTATGGAACTCAGGGCGGACTGGTCCTCCAGGAACTGTATCTCCAGCTCTGGGTTCTCTGATAAACGGCCGCTGAGCCGGTCAATCGCTCCCAGGCTGCCGGAGCGGGCATCACCGGCAAGAATTATTTTTACCCTGGCGGTGTTTTCATCCCTGAAGATCCCGGTTTCCTCGGAGGTCACATCTCTGACCGGCCCGGCGATACTGTAAACCATCTCTATTTCATCGCCCAGGATCTCCCTGGCCCTTTCCGCTATCCGGTCCACCGCATCCGAGCACCTGTTCAGCCCGGTGCCAGGGGGGAGGGTTATATCCAGGGAGAATTCATCAGTCCGGGTATCAGGGATAAACTCGCTTCCCACTAACGGAAGCAGTAGCGCCGATGTAGCTACCAGTACCGCCGCCGCGGCGATTACCAGGTATCTCTTTCGAAGAGCCGCAGCCAGCAGTTTGCCGTATCTGCTGAAGCTGATCTGTTTCGCTGTTTCGACAGCAGAATTCTTTTTAAGTGTCCTGGAGCTCAGCATCGGTATTACCAGAAGAGCCACCACCAGGGAAGAGAGCAGGGCAAAGGTTACGGTAAGAGCCTGGTCCTTGAACAGTTCACCTGCAACCCCGTGAATATATACAATGGGAAGGAAAACCACTATGGTGGTAACTGTGGCAGCCGTGATAGCTCCGAAAATCTGGGCGGTTCCCCTGACCGAAGCCTCCCGGGGGTCCAGACCCTCCTCCATGTTACGGACGATATTCTCCACAACCACTATGGCGTTATCCACCAGCATCCCGGCCCCCAGAGCCAGCCCTCCCAGAGTCATGATATTGATAGAGAGTGAGTTGAAGTACATCAGGGTGAAGGTCGCTATCACCGATATCGGTATCGCTATACTGATCACAGCGGTGGTGCCGATCCGCCTGAGGAACACGAACAGAACGATAACAGCCAGAATAATTCCGATCAGAGCGGTCTGTTCTACCTCGGTGATTGCCGAGACTACGTAATCAGCCCGGTTTTCCACCTCTATCAGCCGGTAACCGGGCAGCGCTCTTCTTATCTGCTCCAGTCTCCCGGTGAGTTTCTGGACCGCCTCCACGGTATTGAACCTGGTCTCCTTGTAGATACCCAGCCCCACGCACCTGATACCGTTGATCCTGACTATATTCTCCGGATCCCTGTTCCGCTCCAGGACAGTGGCCACATCCTTGAGATAAATGGCCGTTTTCCCCTGGTCGGGATCGGTACGGTCCTGCCGATAGTCCAGAACCAGGTTCCGCACGTCATCAACCGATTCAAAAATACCGACCCCCTTGATGATATATTTCTGGCCCATCTCCAGAACAGATCCTCCGGATATATCCTGGTTGAAGTTCCGGATCCGGGAGCTTATCTGGGAGGTGGTAACCCCGTATGCGTCCAGCAGGTACCGGTCTGTCTCAATCACCAGCTCCTTCTCCTCCTGGCCTGATAACTGTACATCAGCTATTCCGTCTATCCTGATGAGCTCATTCCTGAGATAGTTTTCAGCTATCCTGCGGATCTCATTCATGTCGGTTATATCGGGGTGGTACATCGCCAGGGTCATTATTGGCTCGGCGTTGGGGTCGTACTGGGTTATCGATATCTCATCCAGCTCGAACTGCTGGGCCAGATCATTGACGGCTTTCTGAAGTTCGAGGAAGGCGTTGTCCATGTCGGTCCCCCAGCCGTAGGAGACCGATATCAGGGCTGCCCCCGTCCTGATTTCCGATTCCACTTCACTGACACCGCTCTGCCTGCTCACTATCGATTCTATCTGTTCGATATAGAGGTTCTCCATCTCTGAGGGAGGGCGTTCTCCCGCCTCCAGCTCTACGAAGAGGGATGGGTTATTCAGGTCGGGCATGATCTCCACACCCAGGCGCTGAAAAGATATGACGCCCAGGAGGATCACCGCCAGGATGAACATCAGGACTGTAACGGGCTGATTGACTGAGAACCTGGTTAATTTCTCCATAACTCTGACTTACTTTCACTGAATGTCATTAATTTACCTGAGGACTTTCACCTTGGAGCGGTTCTTCAGTGTTTCGAAACCCTTGACCACCAGGCGTTCGTTCTCCTTTAACCCGGACAGGACTTCAATGCTGTCAGCGTTCTGGATTCCGGTCTCGATCACACGCTCGCGGGCCGCCCCCTTCTCAACCACGTAGACAGTCTTCCCACGGTCTTTCATCAGTATGATATCTCTGGGAATTACGATGGTGCTGTCTCTTCTCAGAACGGTTATGCTGGCTTTAACGAACATCCCCGGCTTGATGAGAAGATCCGAGTTTTCTACCCGGAGATTTACCTTGAACGACCTGGTCTCCGAATCGACCACCGGGCCCTTTTCTGTAATAACTCCGGATAGAGTATCATCCGGATTGAGATAATGCGTGATTCCGGCTTCCTGGCCAACCTCTATCCGGTTGAACTCCGCCCCGGGGATATTCAGTTCCAGCCGGAGAGTACGGTAGTTCATCAGTGTGACCAGCTCCCTGCCGGCCTCTATCTCCGTGCCTGGCGTGTAATAGGGAAGCTCCGCTATCTCCCCTTCGAAGGGGGCCCTTATCTCCAGGTTAGCCAGCTGAATCCTGGCGTTCTGGTAGTTGTACCGGGCGTTGATCATCGCTTTCTCCGCGTTTATGAGCTCCCGGTAGGTTACTCCTCCTTTTTCGTATAGCGCCTTCTGGTTCTTGTACTCCAGCTCGGATGTCTCCAGCTCCAGTTTCTTGGAATCGAGCATCACATTGTTCTCCAGCTCCGGATTTTCCAGCCTGATTATCATCTCATCCCGGGTCACCCGGTCTCCCAGGGTAAAAGGCCTTCCGGCGTCGCTGTTTTCCATCAACTGGTAGTACCCGCTGTTCTTGGACTTGAGGGTGGTCTTCTTCATGGGTGTGACAGTGCCGGTGGCTTCTACAAACTCCTGTATGGAAGAGAACTTAATATCTTTTATCGAGACCGGCGCTGGAAGGTCCGCCCCGGTATCCACGCCCCCTCCGCCGCATGAGCTGATCAGAAGCGCGGTCGCTATAATAATCTTCTTCACGCTTTACTCCTTATTCTATCTCCTGAATAACTGATATTCCGTTCTCGAAATCCCAGAGCGACTTGATCTTCATCTCCAGCAGGTAGAGTTTATACTGGATCAGGGCCGACACCCGGGAGTTCTTCTCCTGTGCGAGCTGGTTCTGGTAGTAGTTCAGGTCCTTGGTGGTCAGGTCCCCGTTCCTGTACCGCTCAAGGTTTATCTCGTAGGTCAGCTGAGAGTTCTTCACATTCTTGTCCGCTATCTCTATTCTGACCATCTGGTTCCTGATCTGACGGTGAGTCTGCCTGATCTCGATCATGATATCTTCCCTGGTACTTTCCAGGTCCAGCTGCCTGGATTTCAGGGTGGTTCGTGAGGCCTCCAGCATAGACTCCTTTTCCCCCCAGTCCCATAGCGGGACCTCGAAGGAGAGCCGGAGCTGCTGGCTTTTTTCCGGCTGCTGATAAATATCGGCGAACTTTTCGTCCTGCCCTATGCTGCCGTATGAGAGCTCCAGGTTCCCGTAGAACTCATTTCTGGCTCCAGTCTCTATTATGGCGTTTCTGGCATTCTGTATGTCTATCCGGGCCTGCTCCAGCTCCATCCGGTTGGACAGCCCATGCTCGATCGCCTTCTTCAGGTCCACCTCAACAGGGTCGTAGGAGATATCGGCGGATATGGAGATCTCGTCCCGCACCGGAATCCCCAGCAGCTTCTTGAAGTTATCCAGGGCGTTCTCCAGATTCACCTGTTCGTTCTTCAGGGTGAGCTCGCTGTTGGCAAGGCTCAGCTCCGCCTGGTAGAGGTCCTCCCTCTTGCTCAGGCCTGCCTCCACCTTGTTCTTCATGATATCGTAGCTCTCCTGCTTGATATCCCTGTCTTCTACCGCTATCTCGAGACTCTTCTTGATCTTGTATAGATTGTAGAACCCCTCGGTTATCTGCATCTCCAGCGACAGTTTCTGTATCAGATACTGCAGCCGGGTATTCTCCAAATCCAGCTCGAGCTCCTCCAGGTCCAGTTTAGTACGGTTGTAGGTGAACAACGGCTGGGCAAGACTGATATAGAAATCGTTAGTGTAGCTTTCATCAGTTATTTCAGTGAAGCTGCTGTAAGACTCCCTCCAGGAAAGCCGGTTGATAAGCGAGATGGTCCCGTCAGTCCATTTGATCGGTTGCTCTATCCGGAAGATTCCTGAATGCTCGGTGGTCTCGTTCCGGTACCACTCCGAGAACTGATCGTTGAAGTTCAGATTCTCGGTGTAGCTTACCGGTGTGACGGACAGGGAGAATTTCGATTTGAGGCGGGCCCTGGCCGCGCTGAGAGAGGCCCTGCTCCGCTTGAGGTTATACCTGTAGTGCATGATCAGCGGGGAGTTCTCCATACCGGTCTCTATCGCTTCGTCAAGGGTCAGGCTCTTCCGGGCGATCGCCGATTGAAAGAAGAGGGTAAGGATTGCCGCCGAAATAAGTGCTGTTTTTCTTATCATCATTCTATCCTGTCTTTCTATTGCGGGCCTGGCATATTCTACTGGGCGACCCACTTGACCGCGTCAGCGATTATGAACCTTCCTTCCCCCTGGTTGGTAATCTCTATCCTGGCCTCCCCGGCCGAGAAATAATAGGAGCCGAGGAAGTTCCAACCCTCGGCGGCGCTGTCAACATCTATACCGGTCTCTTCGGTACCATCGTCGTGATAAATTATGTAATAGTTACTCCCCAGGGATGGTTTATCTCTTTCTCTTCTTCTTCCCCAGGGGGTTCTGATCCTGCTTATGTAGCAGTACACGTCGTAGTAACCGCTTTCAGGTATCTCCGCTTTCCAGCTCGCCTTTATGTCGCCGTCGCCAGGGCTGATAAAATGAGCGGATCTTATATATTTGCCATAGAATTTAGAACTTATGGTGGCTTTCCACCTGTTGGAAGTGCTCCAGTACCTTAACCCGGAGTATTTATGCTCCTGCTCCGGCTTCCAGAATTCCGGAAGCACTTTCTTCAGCAGAGAGGTTTCTTCCTTGTCCATGCTGGAAAATCGATCATCCTCGTTGTCTACCACTATAGTTCCGGCATCAGGGTCCCTGATATCCGATCGATCGATCTCGCGGATACCCTCCAGCGGAGAAGGGGATTTAATGATGTCGAATTCTCCGAGCTGATGTTCTATTACCGCCGGAAGGTTTCTGGAAACCATCATATCCACGGTCATTACCGCGGGTT
This sequence comes from bacterium, assembly GCA_014730075.1. GTDB lineage: Bacteria > Krumholzibacteriota > Krumholzibacteriia > Krumholzibacteriales > WJIX01 > WJIX01. Next base: position 7,952 of record WJIX01000064.1, read on the forward strand.
GATAGTTCAGAACGAACCCCACATCCCGGGCCTGCCCCGCACCCAGGAATACGTAACGCTCGGTGCTGACATCGTCCTCCTGCCTCCGCCGGCCGAACCTGGGCCCGAAACCTCTTCTTCCCCCACTCTTGCTGAGAGTTATCTTTACTATCCCGTCAACCTCGCTGCCGTTAAGGACCTTGAACCTGACCTGGTATCGGGTGCGTTCATCCCGGACGAACTGATAGTTCTCGATCCCGCTTATCAGAAAACCGGGGACGCTGCTCCGGGTGAACCAGTTATCTATGTATGAGGCCATATCGATTCCGAAACGGTCCGATATCTGAGCGACGAACTTTTCTCCCTCGATCTCGCTGAACATATTCTCCGCCAGCACGCTCCTTATGTGGTTATTCAGCTCCTCCTCGCCGGTCCTGCTTCCGATCAGCCTGAACAGGTGCTTCCCCTTGAGGTTCAGGACATATGAGAGGATATCCCTGCTCTCGGGGTCCATCATTATATCGCGCATGCTCCTGTCTGCCAGCTCCATGTTGGCCCTCTCGTTGTCGGTGACCCCGGAGAAGAACCTGGCAAACCGGGATGGTCCCGATTCGAGATTCTCGGCCAGGTATGATTCGAGCGCCGTATTGAGAACCGGGTAACTGAAGCTGTCGATATGATTGACATGCGTGTAGTAGCATGGGAACAGGTTGTAGCTGACCTCGGCGCTGGCTCTTCTCCTGAACTCGGGAGGAGTAAGTTCTCCGGTAAGGGCTTCGGTTATGAAAGAGCTCAGGTTATCTGCCTGCTTCTCGATCCCGGGAGTGGTCTGATTCCTTCTCTCATCCCGCCTCTTCTGGAACCAGGCCCTTCTTCTGAAGTCAGCCCCCTGGAGATTGAGCCCCATCTCGGGAAGAAGCACCATCTCCGGCTGTACCGTCTCGAACCCCATAGTGCTGATCTTGTCGTAGCTGAAGAAGGAGATCGGAACCTCCACCAGCTTCAGCTCCGGGTAGGGGTAGGAAAACCCCACCTTGCTTTCGTATTCACTCTTTTCCTCCATTATTATATCACCGAGCGTATCGCCAATCTGATCGAAGTACTCCAGGAAGTAATCGTGGCCCTCCATGGTGTGAAGGCTGAGCTGGAGTGAGTCCACCTCTATCGATCTGGTTATATACTTCCCGGCGGTAACGGTCAGCCCGGGAAGCGAAGCGCCGGGCCGAACACGGAACCTTCCGTTTTCCCCGTTGACCTTCCCCTGAGAGACCACCGAAAGAGAGGGGGAGGTGTTGATATCCAGCTCGAAATTGCGGAAGTCGGTATTACCGTATGCCGGTTTGTCCCACCGGTAACCGGGCCCACTCTCGGGGTACCAGTGAGCCTCAGGAGTAAGAAGGAGGTACCGGTCCTCTATAAATGCGTATCTCTTCTTCACGCAGAAGAAGGTTATCCGGTACTCCTCCCGTATCTTGTCAGGTTCTATGCCAGGGTAGCAGGCGCTTTCATCTATGGAGCCGGAATAGGTGATGGTAAGTGAATCCTGTTCCCGGGGGAGCAGCGGTGAGGGAGGAGTGACAGTGATAAGGTGATAGTTCCTTTTGAATGGCAGCTCTTTTCCGCCACCGGTTATTCTCTCAACGTTCAGTCCGGGGTTCAGGTTGAACAGGTACTCTGAAACCGCTTCCCCGGCCCGGTTTTGGAATGAAATTCCTGCTTCTGCTTCTATTCTGTTCCCTCTATGCTCCAGGCTTATACTGCAGTTGTCAATATCCAGGGCGGGTACTCCGGTAGCTTTGCCGTTGATAGTTTTCATGGTCTCTCTGGCCTGATCGACCGCTCTCTCTCCTGATATGAAACTGCCGGCCAGAAGAACCGCTGCCGCCAGAAAGACAGGAGCCAGTACCAGGCAGATGCGCCTGGAAGCCCTCGACTGGGGAAGCCTCTTCATGGCAAGCACCGTTACCAGGATGAAGGCAGCCCCCAGGCAGAAGTATATTCCCCGGTGCATCAGAAGCTCCGACCAGCCGCTGAATCCGGTAATATCGGAATAGAACAGGGGGACGTTGAAACCCAGGTAGTCGAACAGGTTGTAGAACCTGGTGGATAGATAGAAAAGGGTGGTGGCGACGTAACCGAGCAGGACGATGAATGTCACCGCCTGGTTCTTTATAGTCACCATCATCAGTGAGGAGAGCCCCAGTATGAAAAGAACAGTCGGCAGTGATATCACCAGCGGATAGAGCAGGTAGGGAAGAGGCATTATTGAAACATCGGCGAAGAAGATATTATAGACCAGCGAAATTATCAGAACGGCAACGTTAAGGATGAGAAATGCGAAAAAGACCGCCGAGATCTTGCCCACCACATATTCAAGGTTCGATACCGGCCTGGTGTAAATTGCCTCGGTTGTATCGAGCTTCCTGTCGCGCTTCAGAAAATCTGAAGATATGAATATCGCGATCACAGCCTGGATGACATTGAGAAGAAGGATATTCATGTATGGAAGAGAGGATGGGATCCCCCTGAACTCCCAGGGGACCGGCGCTATCCCGGTAAACAGTGGTATGCCCGCAATAGCTATCAGCACCAAAGCCAGAATGGAAAATATCCTGAAGAACCAGCTCCTGAAGAGTGTTTTCGCCTCGAACCTTGCCACCGTCCAGATATTACCTGATCCTGTGATCATCCCCGTGCCTTTCTAGTGATTATCAAGGGTTATCCCGTCAGCACCCACCCGGTTCTCCATGAAGTAAACATAGGCATGCTCCAGCCCCGGTTCGAGCTCCTCCCGGTCGAATCCATCGATATCCTCGGCGATAAGATGTACCTCCCAGCCGTTCTCCGCGGGGAAGGTGGAGATAACCGGATACTCCGCCTTGAGCTTCTCCAGCTCGCTGTCCACCGCGCTTACCTTCCAGGTGTGCCCCCTTGCCATATCCACCAGACCCTCAGGGGTCCCCGAGTAGACCAGCTCTCCTTCGTTCAGAAGGGCCAGCCGCCTGCAGGTGCTGGAGATATCTCCAACTATATGGGTGGAGAGGATGATGATAGTCTCACCCTCGCTCATATCGCTGAGGAGGTTTCGAAAGCTTACTCTCTCCTCAGGGTCAAGCCCGGTGGTCGGCTCGTCCACCACCAGTATACCTGGTTCACCGATGAGAGCCTGTGCTATACCCAGCCGTCTCTTCATACCGCCAGAGAGCTTGGATGCCCTTCTCTCCCGCACATCGAACAGCCCCACCTGCTCGAGCATCTCGTCGACTGCAACAGTCCTTTTCTTCTTATCCCTTATCCCCGCAAGCCCGGCTGCATAATCAAGAAACTCCCAGGTCTTCAGTTTGGGAAAGTTCTTGAACTCCTGTGGAAGATAGCCGATCATCTCCCGGATCTGTTTCCTGTCAGTTCTTAAATCATGGCCGCCGATGGTTATTTCTCCGGAGGTCGGCTCCATCAATGTCACCAGGATCCTCATCAGGGTGGTCTTACCCGCCCCGTTAGGCCCGAGAAGCCCGAATATACCGCTCTCTATCTCCAGGTCAATATCGTGTAGGGCCCTGTGTTTGCCGCCGTATACCTTGCTTAATTCCCTGATCTCTATTTCCATCTGAAACGGCCTTCCAGAAAAGTTCTAATTGATCCCGATCTCCGGATATCTGCACTGCCTGATATGTCTGTTTTTACGCAAGCAAGGTTACAATTGTTTCGGTTAATTGTCCAGTCTTTAGAGGGAGGGGAATAATATTCAGAGAATAACTCCTGGTTCTGTTTCCTCACCCGGAAGCTTCCAGGGCAGCGCCATTCTTTGGTTATGATTGATGATTGAAAAGGCAGGGCCGCTGGTTTCGATCCAGTATAAGTTCATTCTGCCGGCCGGAATCCCCTTCGAGAGGTTCCTGTTCTCTCTTATCCGGGAGGCAGTTTCCCATCAGGAGGCAATCTAACAGCTCAGAGTGGTACAGAAACTGGGGGCAGGTCAATGGAGCCTGGGACTTTTCAGACGATGAGAAGCAGGCACTCCTTTCAACCCGGAAAGCACTTGAATAATCAGCTTGATCTTAACGGACAGGATGTCAGTTAATTCCCTGCCTTTACGCTGAATCTGCCCGGATAAGCAGATTGCAATCGTGCCGTTCAGGTTTTCCGGGAATTCGATACCTTACTTTACCTGCCCTATCTGCGCACTTGTCTCCGTCATCGTCTGGCCCCGGGAGTTATACTTATTACCCGCAGCTTCCCGGGTGATTTCTATGTAAACAGATACTGATCAGGAGAGCATTAGCTGATGAACAGAAAGCTTTTGAACCATAACTCTGACCATATAACGGTTCACTTCCGATGTCAGCTGAGCTTCACGCTGTGATAACAGCAATCTGCCCCTCGGAGTAATACAGAGAAGGTAGTCAGGTCGCAGCGGCCGGGTTTTCTTAATTCAGCTCCATATAGAATATCTGATTCGGTCCGCCACCTGGACGGCCCACCCACACCAGCCAGTCGCCCCATAGCGATGGTTGTCCGTCGTTATCGTCGTTGTCGGTGATCTCGATAACCTGGGCCCCGTTCCAGTAACGGATCTCATAGTCGTGGCCATCCCAGAAGGTAAATGCGATACGGCCGTTGTGAAGAGATGGTTCGATGCCAGTTGCAACCACCTGCGCCGTGGCCCCGTCCCAGTAGGCGACCTGAGTGGGGTTTCCGCTGTATTCATAAGCGAGCTCTCCGTCGTGGATGGAGTAGTGATGTGCTATATTCGCTTCCACCTCGGCGCTCAGATCTGTAAGTAATCCATTTTCCCACAGGTAGGTGCTGTGGGGTCCGCTGGTAGCCCGGTGCCAGGCCCGCCATACCACCTGCCCGTCATGCGCGGCAGGCGCCGCGGCGCTGTACTCGGAGGTAGGGCAGCAGCTTGATGATATGATGAGCTCCTGGTTGTCGGTCTGGTCCCAGTACATAACGTCCTCGAATAAAATGGACCCCTGCAGCCAGGCGAAATCGCCCGCACTGGCCACCACCGGGTACATGTCGGGGATCGAATTATCCGTATGAGCAGTGTACTCCGGGCCCGAAGTGGTACTGTATACGTATATCTCCCAGTCCTCGAGGTTGTCCGGGCGCCCCTGCCAGACGACCAGCTCATTACCGTGGTTGGAGACATGGTCCTTTTCGCCGCCGTCATCGGTAAGTGGAGTAGGTGAAGGCAGGGGATCGTTCAGATTGGCGATATGAATGTCCTCGTCCCAGCCGTCACCGTAAATCCAGGTAACATAACCATTATTAAGGCAGGGCAGACTGTTGTACCCTGAGCTGGTAAGCTGCTGGATACCCCCGGCCGGTGGGAATGAGCCGGATACGCCATTGGACAGGTCAGACCAGTTGTCCGCCTCGTCAGCTGTTTTCATGGCCACGTGCAGGCTGGTGCCGCCTGGATTTCGAATTGTCAGAGATTGTTCCGTGCCGGCTGCCTCCGGATCAGGTACGCCGGCCAGTGCGGTGCAGGTTGCCCAGGTACCTTCAGTGATCGAGTCCGGCGCGTGGCGAACTGCGTACCGGTCCGCCGTGCCCTGATCCCCGTCATCGCCAGGCGCGGTCCAGGCAACAGTCATGGTGGTATCGGTGCTGGAGACTATATGGAGATCGCTTACCGCTGAGGGGGGAGTTGTATCCCCGCCGGATCCTCCGGGTGAGGCCGGATCGTCATTGCCGCAAGCGGGCAGGATAAGAATAAATATAATTAAAGCGGTTCCGGGCAGCTTCATGGGTATTCCTCCAGGAAAAAACGAGTGTAATATATGATAAATTGACGCTATTACAGCAGTGCTGCAAAGAGCTTACCAGGAATTTTCCTGCCGATCAAGCACTTATTGAACCTTTCGCAAAAAGCTCCCGGTTTCCTTACCCCCGGTTATTTCCACGGGCAGGGATGAAATAATTCCATGAGCAATTATTCTGAATTGCCCGGTCCGTTTAATTAAGTTAGTTAGTGCGGGATATGCATATATGGTTACTGATCCGTTAGGAGCAGCAGATGCAGAAGGTGCCGGATAAGTGCATGGCAACCACCAGACAGTTGAAGGTAACATCACAAAGAGGGCGCTTCGCATCTTTTCTGTCTGCTGCTGAAATGGGGTGTTGAACACCTGGAAGCTTTACCTTGAAGGTTCTTATTGGCAGCTTAGAGCCCGGGGAATCAGTGGCCATTGTGAAAAAACTGACTGCCCCGGTTCAGGGGGTACTGGAGTTTCGTGGGGCATTCAAGTATGGCCCCTGGAAAAATAATTGTTCAAATCGTTGATTCAAACCGGCTGCTCTGGTATGGTATCCTGACAGGGGATAACAGGGATTGATGGGCCCGGGCGTTCTCAGGTGAGAAAGCCCGCCCTCTGCTCACGGGAAAGGATGCGATGAGTGACCGGCTGAAACTGAGAAAGATCCTGCTGGTGTGCCTGATCACAGCAACCTCGGCAGCTCCGGCCTTTTTTATACGTCTTATTGAGCCCTCCCTTCAGCTCAACACCTGGAAGCTGCTGGCCAAGATAGGTTCTCTTTGCGGGACCGTACTTATATTCTGGCAGTTCCTGCTGGGGTACCGCCAGTCGGCGGCCAGGTGGGCAACTCCAGATTATCTGTGGCTGATCAGGCTCCACCGGTGGATAGGTATCTCGGTCGGGCTGCTGATCCTTCTTCACCCGGTATTCCTCACCCCGTATTATCTCGAGAAGAAGGGGATACTTCTCTATTCCTTCGGGCTCCCTGAGCCATTGAATCTCTTCGTTCCCCTGGGGATCGTCGCGTTGGCTATCCTCCTCTATCTGGTAGTCTCCAGTGTTTTCCTTCGTGAAAGAATGGGACAGGA